>CAMJXZ010000026.1 GCA_946409855.1 uncultured Clostridia bacterium
TTATATCACAGAGATTGATAACACGTTGCCGCGAATTTTGCCACTGGCATCATCAGTAACCCCAAAGCCACCGGGAATTTTTCTATAATTTCGGCTTCGGGAAATGTTATCATTTGGTTATCAGAGCCGGCTCACGCGAAACAAATATCCTTGTAAAATGAGAATAATTCGTTTTCTGAATCTTATTCCCACTCAATCGTCCCGGTGGGCTTGGGGGTCAGGTCGTAGAGGACGCGGTTGACGCCGGGCACCTCGTGGGTGATGCGGTCGGTGATGACGGCCAGCAGGTCGTAGGGAATGGGTTCGATCGTGGCGGTCATGGCGTCGCGGGTGTTGACGGCCCGGAGGACGACCGGCCAGTCGTAGGTGCGGGCGCCGTCTTTGACGCCGGTGGACTTGAAGTCAGGCACGATGGTGAAATACTGCCAGACCTTGCCCGCCAGACCGGCTTTTGCGAATTCTTCCCGGAGGATGGCGTCGCTTTCCCGGACAGCCTCCAGCCGGTCCCTGGTGATGGCGCCCACGCAGCGGACGCCCAGGCCCGGGCCGGGGAAGGGCTGGCGCTCCACCATGGATTCCGGCAGGCCGAGTTCTCTGCCCACCACGCGGACCTCGTCCTTGAAGAGGAACTTGAGGGGCTCCACCAGCTCAAAGTGCAGGGATTCAGGCAGGCCGCCCACGTTGTGGTGGGACTTGACCGGGCCGGACTCCAGGATGTCAGGGTAGATCGTCCCCTGGGCCAGGAAACGGATGCCGGAAAGCTTTTCGGCTTCCTCAGCGAAAACGTCGATAAATTCCTTGCCGATGATCTTGCGCTTCTGTTCCGGGTCCGCAACGCCGGCCAGTTTGGAAAGGAAACGGTCGACCGCGTCCACATAGATGAGCTCGCCGTGCAGCTCATCGCGGAAAACGCGGATCACCTGTTCCGGCTCGCCCTTGCGCAGCAGGCCGTGGTTGACGTGAACGGAGATGAGCTGTTTGCCGACCGCGCGGATTAGCAGAGCGGCCACGACGGAAGAATCAACCCCGCCGGACAGGGCCAGCAGGACCTTGCCGTCCCCGATCTGCGCGCGCAGGGCGGCTACCTGTTCCTCAATAAACGCTTTCGCTAAAGCGGGTGTCGTGATCCTGGCCATATCGGCAGGACGCTGATTGTTCGCCATGGGAATGACCTCCTTCAAGCATGGTACATCCGGCAGGAATCAGGATACAAAGGCAAAAGCGCCGCGCCAGACGGCGCTTTTCATGTGTATTGTATCAGATGGAAAAGACTGTGGCAAGCGCTAATCCGGGATTTTTCTGTCCTGATTGATGTACATGCCAAAAAACCGCCCCTGAAAGCAGCCCGGGCTTTCAGGGACGGACGCAGGGCATTCGGAAGGAGATCCTTCCGCCGGGATGAAGCTCGGGATTCCTTCGTTCAGAAGGAAGCGCAATTACCTGAAGAACACTTTCATGCAGTTGTACAGGTCGGGCAGCCAGCAGTTGTAAGCATGGGTGCCGCCCTTGAATTCGATCCAGCAGTAGTTTACGCCGTCCGTGAAGCGTTCCGGCATCATTTCCAGCACGTCCCTGCAGAAATCCCGATGCTCCTCATAGGCGATGTCCTTGTTGCCGTTGCCGTTGTACCAGAATTTGAAGGGCAGTTCTTTGAACCCTTCGGCATTGAGGGCCTCCGCAAACGCCTTCGCGTCGGTCTTGGCGCCGGAATAGCTGCCCAGGTAAGCGATGATGTCCAGGTCGTGCATGATCACGGAGAAGCCGGTGATGGAACCCATGGAGAAACCAGCGAAAGCGCGGTGCTCCCGGGTGGCTTTCAGGTTTTCTTCGGAGACGTCGCCTTTGGCGAAGGTGGCGTATTTGGTTTCAATCAGAGGGATCACGTCGTCCCGCAGTTCCTTCCAGAACCACATGTGGCCTTCCACCCGCTGATCTTTGGGCGCGTCTTCCTCATTCAGCACACGGCCCAGGTTGGTGGTGGGGGTCACGATGATGGTGGGCTCGCAGTCCCCTTTGTCGTTGATGTTGTCCAGCAGCGCGACAGTCCCCTTGCCCATGCGCTCTTCGGTCAGCCAGTACTTTTCGTCCTCGCCGCCGCCGTGCATCAGGTAAATCACGTTATAGGACTGTTCTTCGCTGTATCCGTAGGGCAGGTAGACATACAGATCTTTTTCCACCATGATCTCTTTTCCGGGATTCTGATCTTCCAGGGCGTAGGCGCGGCAGGTGTACGTGAGCTTTTCGACAGTGCCTTTGTTCTCCACCGCTTCCGTGTACTTGGGCTTCATGGGAATCTTCTTGATGAAGCCGGCGTCAGAGTAAACGTCCGCCAGGGCAGAGAAGGCGCTCAGGCAAAGAACCAGGGCAAGGGCGAGTGCGGTGAGTTTTTTCATGATGTTTTCCTCCTTGTTAAATGATCATGGATCAAATGCAATCAGGATGATACAGGCGCGGCAAGGGCAGCCGGCGAAAAGGGAAGGCAGGTGAAGGATTCAGCTTTTTCAGAAGAGATCAGTTGGATTTGGTAAAGAACACCAGCAGCGAATTGTACAGATCCGGCAGCCAGCAGTTGTAAGCGTGGGCGCCGCCCTTGAAGCTGACCCAGGCGTAGTTTTCGCCGTCGGCAAACCGGTCATCCATTTCCGTCAGACACCGGTCGCGGAAAGCCTCGTGGTTCGCCAGGGAGAAATCGGCGCTGCCGTTGCCGTTGTACCAGAACCGGATGGGCAGGTCCCTGTATTCATCGGATTCCAGGGCGGCTTTGAAAGCGTCAAAATCGCACCAGATGCCGGAGAAGGCGCCGAAATAGGCAAACTGATCCAGGCAGTGCATCATGATGGAATTGACCGTGGTCATGGATCCGCGGGAAAGGCCGGCGAAAGCGCGGTGCTCCCGGGCATCCGGATCGCCGCCCCAGGTGGAATAGGTGCTGTCGATCAGGGGGATGATTTCATTGCGCATTTCCTGCCAGAAATACATCGGCCAGACGTTGGCCAGCGCGTCGCCGTCCCAGAAATCCGGGAAGAGGTCTTTTTTGTCTTCCGGAATAGAATAATAGGTGGGCGTCACGACGATGCAGGGCTCGCATTCCCCCGTGGCCATCATCCGGTCCAGCAGCTTGCGGGTGGTCAGACCCATGGGATTGTCGCCGATCCAGTAATCCGCCTGGGCGTCCGTGCCGTGCAGCGCGTACACCACATTATACTTTTTGGCCGGATCGTAGCCGTATGGAAGGTACACGTACAATTCCTTCTCCATCGGGAATTCCGTCTGGCTTCCGCAGAGCTTTTCCCGGTCGATGGCGGGCGTTGTATCGTTGTCGTCGGCCGCTTTTACGGCGGTGCCGGCAGCGACGGCCTCCAGCGCGTAGGAACGGGTAGCGTACGTCAGGCGCTCCACGGTGCCCTTGTGTTCCGTTTCCTCGGTGTACTTGGGCTTCATCGGGATCTTCTTGATGAACTTCCATTCGTAGCTGGCAGGCGTAAACGCGCCTTCTGCCACGGACGCCGCGCAGACAAACAGCGTCATCGCGGCCAGGATCAGGGCAACTGCTTTTTTCATAGGCATGACTTCCTTTCCGGGGCGGCTCATCCGCCGCCCTGCTGATGCGTCTTTTATAAAGGAAATGCAAAACCCGCGCAACCCATTTGACCGCAACTGTCGTTTTTTGGACCTTTTTTGCCCGTCTGAGCAATTGCGGTCATCAAAACGACAGTTGCGGTCATTTCCGTTGAATCCAAATCCTGCGGCTGTTATGATGGGTCCAACGAATCCAAGAAGGAGGCAGTACGATGAGCAAGCCTGCTGAACAAACGAAGAAAGGCAAAAAGAAACGCGGTATCGGCCGGATCACCATTCCGATCATCGCTTTTCTGGCAATCATCGCGATCGCGCTGAACGTGGCGGCCAATTCCACCCTTTCCGGCATTCTGGACGCCTACATCGGCCGCGGCGAGATGAAGATCGAGACCAAGGCCGGCGCGGAAAACTGGGATACCATCTATTATGAACAGGATTCCACCACGCCGGAGGCCGCCGACAAGATCGCTAAAGACATCACCCGCCGCACCGCGGAAGAGGGCATCACCCTGCTGAAGAACGAGAACGGCGCGCTTCCCCTGAACGTGGCAAGCGAAAAAGCCGTCACCCTGCTGGGCCGCAGGAGCGTGCAGACTGTCTTCGGCGGCACCGGCTCCGGCGCCGGTGATGAAAACCAGTGCGTCAAGATGGCCGACGCGCTCACCGCTGCGGGCTTCCTGGTCAACCCCGCCGTGCTGAACATGTACAAGAGCAGCCTGGACAAGGTGCCCGTCGCCGATCCGGCCAGCGCCATGGACCGGGCCGAAAAGCAGACCTACTACATCGGCGAGTTCCCCCAAAGCTACTTTACGAACGAGATCGTAAGCTCCTACGCCGATTACAGGGACGCCGCCATCGTGGTCTTCGGCCGCAGGGGCGGCGAGGGAATGGATTACTCCACCAACCTTCTGGCGGATGTCAGCGACCCGAACCAGGCCATGTCCTCCTCCGTCGCCGAGACGGCCAATTACAGAGAAGGCCAGCACCAGCTGGAGCTGAGCCAGGAGGAAAAAGATCTGCTGGCCCACGCCGAGGCCAACTTTGAGAAGGTCATCGTGGTCATCAACTCGGCCAACGTCATGGAGATCGGCTGCCTGCGGGACGACCCCGGGGTGGACGCCATCCTGTGGATCGCCTATCCCGGCTCCCGGGGCTGCGAAGGCCTGGCGAACATCCTTTCCGGCGCGGTGAACCCCTCCGGCCACACCGTGGACACCTGGGCGGTGGACTTTACCGCCGACCCCGTCTTCCCCAACACCTCCCCCCGCAAGTACGTGAATGTCTCCAAGGACAACGCCCTGGCGGATTCCTATGTGCTGCAGTACGAGGAAGGCATCTACTTCGGGTACCGGTACTACGAGACGGTGTACGCCGACGGCGGAACCTTCACCGTGGAGGGCGAAAGCGGCAAATCCTACGACGAAGCGGTGGCTTATCCCTTCGGCTACGGCCTTTCTTACACCACCTTCGAGCAGAAGATCAGGGAACACAAGGCGGAGAACGGGCAGATCACGCTGACCGTGACCGTCACCAACACCGGCAGCGTCGCCGGCAAGGACGTGATCCAGGTCTACTACCACGCGCCCTATACCAAAGGCGGCATTGAGAAATCCGCCGTGAACCTGGCGGCCTACGACAAGACCGGCCTGCTCCAGCCCGGCGCCTCCGCCGACTATACCCTCTCCTTCCCCGTCGAGGACATGGCTTCCTACGACTTCCTGAAAGAGAAGTGCTACGTGCTGGATGAGGGCGAGTACCGGATCACCGTCAACCGCAACGTCCACGAAATCTATGAGGGCTGCGAGTTCATCCACAAGGTAGACAAGAAAGTGATCTACGGCGCCGCCAACCCCCGTCAGAGCGAGATCGAAGCCCAGAAGGGACAGGCCCGCAACCTTTCAAAGGAAGCCAAGGACAAGCTGACGGTCGTGGCCGCCACCAACCAGTTTGACAACATGAACAGCCAGTTCGTGCCCTATACCCAAGCCGAGGCCGGAAAAGCGGTCCTGTTCACCCGTGAGAATTTCGCCGCTTCCTTCCCCGCCGCGCCCGCCGAAGCCGACCTGACCGCCTCCGCCGCCACGATCAAACTGCTGGGCAGCTATACGCCCGACTATTACACCGAGGGCGAGCAGGCTCCCGTAACCGGCGCGGAACAGACCTGGACGGCCGTCGCCCTCCGCGGCGCAGCCTATGACGATCCCCGCTGGGAGATGCTCCTGGACCAGATGACCGCCAAGTCCATGTCCAAGCTGATCTACTCCGGCAACCAGGGCGTCTCCGCCGTGAAGAACGTCGGCCTGCCCGCCTCCGGCGCCACCGACGGCCCCGCGGGCCTCAAGCAGTACGGCGGCCTGGGCTTCGGCACCAGCGGCAACTTCCACTGCTCCTCCGTGCTGACCGCCGCCACCTGGAACCTGGAGCTGGCCGAGGAATTCGGCCGCAGCGTAGGCAACGAGGCCATGCTGGCCGGCAGCAACATGACCGGCTGGTACGCGCCGGGCTGCGACATCCACCGCGGCCCCTTCGGCGGACGCAGCTTCGAGTATTACTCCGAGGATCCGCTGATCAGCGGCCGGGTCTGCGCCGCCACCGTCAGGGGCGCGGCCTCCATGGGCCTGACCTGCTACGCCAAGCACTTTGTCCTCAACGATATGGACCGCTACCGCATCGAAAACGGTCCCGTGACCTGGTGCAACGAGCAGGCGCTCCGGGAAATCTACGCCCGCGCCTATGAGATCCTGGTCAAGGAACCCACCATGGACGTCGAATATCTGGACGGCGGCGAAACGAAGCACAAGACCATGCGGGCCTGCACCGCGCTGATGAGCTCCTTCAACCGTATCGGCGACGTGTGGTGCGGCGCTTCCGCCCCGCTGCTCAAGAACGTCCTGCGGAACGAGTGGGGCTTCCTGGGCACCGTCATCACCGATTACAACGGACAGAAGTACATGAACGTGGAGGACGGCGTCAACAGCGGAAACGACCTGATGCTGGCCAATGAGATGACCCTGCCCACCAAGTTCACCGACACCAAGAACCCCAGCACCATCCGCATCATGCGGGAGGCCACCAAGAACATCCTCTATACCCAGGTGAACTCCGCCACCGTGAACCGTACTTCCGACGCTACGGTCATCTCCTACGGCACCGCGCCGTGGCGCGCCTGGGTGACCTACGCCAACATCGGCCTGGGCGTGCTCATCGCCCTGCTGGTCCTGCTCACCCTGCTCAAGCGCCGCCGCAGCAATGTGACGGTGGAGCAGTAACCCCGGTATGCTTTGGCCGGAGGAGACACTGGAACGAATCCGGCCAATTCAGCAAATATCAAAAACAACCATCCATTCATTGAGGAGGAAAACATCATGAAGAAAATCGTCGCGCTGCTTCTGGCCCTGGTTCTGACCCTGTCCTGCGCCGCCACCCTGGCGGAGACCTACTTCGGCAACACCGTGTACGCGGAAGCCGGCTATGAAAACGACTGCTACAACGGCGTGGCCAAGGTCCTGCACCTGTATGAGGACGGCACCTTCGAACTGATCGACAACACCTCCATCATCCAGGTGTCCTACATCGTCGTCACCAACTGGGCCTACATCGTGACCGGCACCTACACCGTGGATTCCGATGAGGACGGCACCAAGGAACTCACCCTGCACGGCACCGCGGTGACCTACGTCATGAACGGCTCCGTCACCACTTCCGAAGAAGACGCGGAACTGCTGGAAGACTATGCGGAACTCAAGGTGGAAGTGGACGCCGAGTCCTTCTCCCTGAAAGTGCTTGACTGATCCAGGCTCTGTTTCCGCTTCCCTATCCGCGGCGCCTCTGCCAGTGAGAGGCGCCGCGGGCGCTTGCAATTTATCGAATGAAAGCGTATCATATTGCTCCGCCGATGAATGCGTTAAGCCGGATACGGCGGCAGAAGAGAACAGATAAGGAAGGAAAGCGCAGGCGAACCCGGAAGGTCCTGAAAGCTTTCCTGATACGGTATATTTTCCTGATGACGCCGCGGAGGATTCAGGAACAGGTCGGAAGCGCAATAACGACCGGAGGATGTAGACATGCTGCATGTGGCCATCGTTGAGGACAATGCTCAGGACGCGGAACACCTGCTTTCGCTGCTCAGGCGGTTCGCGCAGAAGAATCACCTGGAAATAGAAACCGTCCGCTTTGAAAACCCGCTGCTGTTCCTGCAGGGATACAAGGGGGATCTGGATATTGTTTTCATGGACATCGATATGCCCATGATGAGCGGCATGGAAGCCGCCCGGAGCCTGCGGAAAATCGACAATCACGTGATGCTGATTTTCGTGACCGCGCTGGCCCGCTTCGCCCTCAACGGCTACGAGGTGGACGCTTACGACTTTATCGTAAAGCCGGTCCAGGAAAACTTCTTCAACAGCAAAATGAGCCGCGCGCTCAAGAAGCTGTCCGCCGAGCAGCGGACCAGGCTCCTGATCCGGTCCGGTGATAAGACGATCCGCGTCTATACAGACGAAGTCGTCTATGTGGACATTTACAACCACGTCCTTTCCTTCCACACGGAAAACAACGGCGTCATTTCCACGCGCGGCACCATGAAGGACGTTCAGGAGTCCCTGGACAGTTCCACCTTCGTCATGTGCAACAAATCCTGCGTCGTGAACATGCGCCATATCCAGATGATCTCCGGGGACGAAGTGGTGATGAGCAGCGGCGAACGGCTGTCCGTCAGCCGCCCGAGAAAGACGGAATTCATGCAGCAGATCGCCAATTATTACGGCAACCAGAAAATCAACATGGGGAGATTCTGATGGATACCGCGCTTTGGATCAACAGCCTGCTTCCGGTGAAAATCATCAATACCGTGTCGCTCCTGCTGGCGGCCGGCATGTTCAGCCATACGCTCCCGCGCCGGGATCATTTTGCCCTTCGGGTTATCCTCTGTTCGCTGGCCGGCGTTCTTCTGTCCGCGGCGATCCCCATTCTGAACGACAACGTGGTATACGTATCCTCCGTGCTGCTCTTTTCGTACATCGCGGCGCTGCTGCTGGTCCACGTCTGCCACAAGGCCGGCTGGCCGATGGTATGCTTCGCGGGCGCAGCGGCTTTCGCGGTAGACCATATCGCCAGCATGCTGGATTCCATCTTCGCCCTGAGCTTTCCGGATCAGCTGAACTACCAGGCGATCGGTGCGATGACCGGCCCGGTCCTCATCAACTACATCGTCTGCAGGCTGCTGGTGTACGCCCTGGCCGACTATCTGCTGGTCAGCCGGAATAAAGACCTGGATATGGAGAACGTCGGCCTCGCGCCTGCCTTCGTGTTCATGATCGTATCCCTGGGGATCAACCTGTATCTCAACCTGATTTACTCCCATCTGGTGCCGGACAAGACCTTCTGGATGTCTTTCTTCGCCTACCTGATGAACATCCTGATTTCCATGCTGCTTTTGTTCTGCCAGTATGCCATGGTGCGGGAAAACAGCATGCGCGCGCAGCTGCGGGTGGAAAGCCTGCTGCGCGAGCAGGCCAAGGCGCACTACCGCATCAGCAAGGAAAACATCGAAGCCATCAATATCAAATGCCATGACCTGAAGCACCAGCTGCTGGCGGTGAAAGACGCCATCGCCCCCCAGGAATACAACGAGATCATGGAAATGATCAACAGCTACGGCGCGGAAATCCAGACGGACAACGAAGTGCTGGACGTCGTCTTCCAGGAAAAGAATTTCCAGTGCCGGAAACTGGGCATTCAGTTCACCTGCATCATCGACGGCACGGCGCTTGCCTTCATGGGCACAACGGACCTCTACGTCCTGTTCGGAAACCTCCTGGACAACGCCATCGAGGCCGTATCCAAGCTGCCGGACGGGGAAGTCAAGAATATCCAGGTCTCCGTCCGCCGCGACCGCGGCTTTGTCATCATCACCACCGAAAACAGCTATACCGGTGACCTCGTCTGGTCCGGCGGCCGGCTGATCACCTCCAAGTCAGACACGCACAATCACGGCTTTGGGATCCGCAGCATCGAGCGGATCGTACATAAATACGGCGGCCGGTATTCCATCAGTACCGAAGACCAGATCTTCACCATGAACATCGTCTTCCCGGTGAACCAGTGACGTCCGCCGGTTCTGCTTCATACGCAAAAAAGGACTGCCGGAGCATTTCATCCATGCTTCAGCAGTCCCTTTTCATCCCCCGTCCCGTCCCGCGGGCCGGTGCCGGGCGGGGCGGAAGCGGTTTCCTCATGTCTCCGGGATCCTCCGGAGACATTTTTATTTTCAGCAGGCTTTTCCGCTCCGTAGAAAAATCACAGAGCGGAAAAGCATCACCAACGGAATCACAGACACACGCCGGATGCCGCCGTCCTCTCCCCCGCGTCAGCCCTGGTTCTGCGCTTCCACCAGCCGGACGCCGCAGTACTGCTTGCGCAGCTTGGGCTTTTCGATCTTGCCGGTGGGATTCCTGGGCACCGGGGCGAAGATGATCTTGCGGGGGCGCTTGTAGCGGGGCAGGTCCAGGCAGAAATGGTTGATTTCCTCTTCCGTGCAGGTCATGCCTTCCTTGACCTGGATGATGGCGGCGGCGATTTCGCCCAGCCGCGGATCCGGCAGACCGATGACCGCCACGTCGTGCACCTTGGGGCAGGCGGACAGGAAGTCCTCGATCTGCACCGGGTACAGGTTCTCGCCGCCGGAAATGATCACGTCCTTCTTGCGGTCCACCAGGAAGATAAAGCCGTCGTCGTCCAGCCGGGCCATGTCGCCGGTGTGGAGCCAGCCGTCCTTGAGCACCTCCGCGGTCGCCTTGGGGTCGTGATAGTAGCACTTCATGACGCCGGGGCCCTTGACGCACAGCTCGCCCACCTCGCCCTGCGGAACGGGCTGGCCTGCTTCGTCCACGATCTTGCACTTCCAGCCAAAGCCCGGTACGCCGATGGCGCCGACCTTGTCCACATGATCCATTCCCAGATGGACGCAGCCGGGACCGGTGGATTCGGACAGGCCGTAGTTGGTGTCGTACTTATGGTCCGGGAAATACTCCAGCCAGTGGCGGATCAGGGAAGGCGGCACGGGCTGGGCGCCGATGTGCATCAGCCGCCACTGGGACAGCTGGAAGTCCTCCTTCTTGAGGTCCCCCCGGTCCAGGGCCGCCAGGATGTCCTGCGCCCAGGGCACCAGCAGCCAGACGATGGTGCACTTCTCCCAGGAAACGGCGTCCAGGATCGCCTTGGGGGTGTTCCCCTTGAGGATGACCGCCCGGCTGCCGGTGAACAGGGAGCCGAACCAGTGCATCTTGGCGCCGGTATGGTACAGCGGCGGGATGCAGAGGAAGACGTCATTGTGGGTGGTCTCGTGGTGCATCGCCTCCATCCGGGCGGACTGCATCAGCGCCGTATGGTCCAGCAGGATCGCCTTGGGGAAGCCGGTGGTGCCGGAGGAATAGTAGATGGCCGCGTCGTCCGTGTCCTCGATCAGCACCTTGGGGGCGGCGGAGGAGCAGTTGGCCGCGGCGTCCGCATAGCTCTCGGCAAAGGAAGGCTTGTTGCTGCCCACGAAGAACAGGATCCTTTCCTTCCCCAGGTCCTGCACGATGTCTTCCACGCGGCCGATGAATTCCGGGCCGAAAAAGAGCACGTCCACATCCGCCAGCTTCACGCAGTAGTCGATCTCCTTCGCGGTATAGCGGAAATTCAGCGGGACGGCGATGGCGCCCGTTTTGAGGATGCCGAAGTAGATGGGCAGCCAGTCCAGGCAGTTCATCAGCAGGATGGCTACCTTCTGCCCCTTGCGGATACCGCGCTCCAGCAAAAGGTTCGCGGCCCGGTTGGCCTTTTCGTCAAACACCTGCCAGGTGATCTGGCGGCGGTAAGGCGCGGACGACGTGGGCTGAATCAGCTCGTATTCCTTCCAGGTCACCTGCGGGACTTCCGTCACCTCCGGATTGATCTCCACCAGCGCGACCTCATCACTGTACAGCTTGCTGTTTCTCTCCAGCAGATCCGTAATAGGCATGGCCGTTTCTTCCTTTCTTCATACAAACGCTCTCGGGACAAAACGCTTTATCGCTTTCATCCGCTAAAGGATCATACAGCAATCCCTTTTCCTTGTCAAGAAAAAAACAAACAAGAAACAGAAAGCGCCATGGGTTTTTTCACCCGGCGCTTTACTTTCACGCTTTCATGTGATAAAATCCCGAATGTCGGCTCAGCCGACCATCCGACCGGAAGGAGGCGCGTCTGACTGATGCGGAACAACAAAAAGCGCCCGAGCGACGCCCTGTACGAAGCCATCCTGAGCCTGAAGGACATGAAGGAATGCAAGCGTTTCTTCGAGGATCTCTGTACGGAAAACGAGCTGAGGAGCATGGAGCAGCGCTACAACGTCGCCTCCTACCTGATGCAGGATCTGGTGTACGTGGACATCCTGGAAAAGACAGGGGCCAGCAGCGCCACCATCAGCCGTGTCCGCCGCAACATCCTGTATGACGGAAGCGCCATGCGGAACATCATCCTGCGCCAGGAGCAAGCCGGTCAGGATCCATCAAAGGAGTAACTGTGATGATGAAAAAACTGATGCTGGGCAATGTGGCCGCCGCCCGCGGTCTGTACGAAGCCGGGTGCTCGTTCGTATCCAGCTACCCGGGCACGCCGAGTACGGAAATCACCGAGGAAGCGGCAAAGTACGATGAGATTTACTGCGAGTGGGCACCCAACGAAAAGGTGGCGATGGAAGCCGCCTTCGGCGCCTGTCTGGCCGGCGCGCGTTCCTTCTGCGGCATGAAGCACGTGGGGCTGAACGTGGCGGCCGACCCGCTGTTCACCATTTCCTACACCGGGGTCAACGCCGGCATGGTCATCGCCGTGGCCGACGACCCGGGGATGCATTCCTCCCAGAACGAGCAGGATTCCCGCCACTACGCCAAGGCGGCCAAGCTGCCCATGCTGGAGCCGGCCGATTCCGGGGAAGCGCTGGCCTTCGCCAGGGCCGCCTATGAGATCTCCGAACGGTTCGACTGCCCGGTGTTCCTCAAGATGTGCACGAGGATCGCGCATTCCCAGTCCCTGACGGAAGTTGGGGAGCGGGTGCTGCCGCCCCTCAGGCCTTACGAAAAGAACATCCCCAAATACGTCATGATGCCGGGCAACGCCATCAGGCGCCACCCGGTGGTGGAGGAAAGGACGCGCAGCCTCATCGCCTTCGCGGAGGAAACGCCCCTCAACCGGGCGGAAGCGGGGACGGACAGCGCCATCGGCATCATCACCTCCTCCACCAGCTACCAGTACGTCAAGGAAGTCTGCGGGGACCGCTACCCTGTTCTGAAGCTGGGCATGGTCTGGCCGCTGCCCGAAAAAAAGATCCGCGATTTCGCCGCCTCCGTCGGCAGGCTCATCGTGGTGGAAGAGCTGGATCCCTTCATCGAGGACCACTGCCGGAACCTGGGGCTCTCCCCCGAAGGCAAGTCCCTCTTCCCCCTGGAGGGCGAGTTCAGCCAGAACCTGGTGGCCGAAAAGCTGGGCCTGCCCTGCCCGAAAGGCGCTGCCCTGCCGGACGCCGTCCCGGCCCGGCCGCCGGTCATGTGCGCCGGCTGCCCGCACCGGGGGCTCTTCTACACCCTGAACCGCAACAAATGCACGGTCCTGGGGGACATCGGCTGCTACACCCTGGGCGCCGTCGCCCCGCTGTCCGCCATTGAAATGACCGCCTGCATGGGCGCGTCCGTCAGCGCCATCCACGGGTTCAACAAGGTGCGCGGCGAGGAAAGCGAAGGAAAGACCGTTGCCGTCATCGGGGACAGCACCTTCATGCACTCCGGCATGACCGGCCTGGCCAACATCGCCTACAACCAGTCCAACTCCACCGTGATCATCCTGGACAATTCCATCACCGGCATGACCGGCCACCAGCAGAACCCGACCACCGGCTACAACATCAAGGGAGACCCCGCCGGGAAGATCGACCTGGAGAGCCTCTGCAGAGCCATGGGCATCCAAAGGGTGCGGGTGGTGGACCCGTACGACCTGGCCGCCTGCGACCGGGCCGTCAAGGAAGAGCTGGCGGTTCACGAGCCTTCCGTCATCATTTCCCGCCGCCCCTGCGCGCTGCTCAAGTACGTCAAGCACAAGCCCCCGCTCGCCGTCGATCCAGACAAATGCCGTTCCTGCCAGGCCTGCATGAAGATCGGCTGCCCGGCCATCTCCATGAAGAACGGCAAGGCGCACGTGGACGACACCCTTTGCGTGGGTTGCGGCGTGTGCCGGCAGCTGTGCAGGTTCGACGCCTTCAGCGGCGATGAAAAGGAGGGCTGACAATTGAAAACCAAAAACATCATGATCGTCGGCGTAGGCGGCCAGGGCAGCCTCCTGGCCAGCAAGCTGCTGGGCCAGGTGCTGCTCAGCCAGGGCTATGACGTCAAGGTCAGCGAGGTGCACGGCATGAGCCAGCGCGGCGGCAGCGTGGTCACCTACGTCCGTTACGGCGACAAGGTCTATTCCCCCGTCATCGACAAAGGCGAGGCCGACCTGATCGTCTCCTTTGAGCAGCTGGAAGCAGCCCGGTGGCTGCCCTACCTCCGGCCGGACGGGCAGATCGTCACCAACACCCAAGCCATCGACCCCATGCCGGTGGTGACCGGCAAAGCGGTCTATCCGGAGGGCCTCATCGATAAAATGAAAGCCGCCGGCGCCCGGGTGGACGCGCTGGACTGCGTCACCCTGGCCAGGCAGGCCGGCAGCGCCAAAGCGGTCAACGTGGTGCTGCTGGGCAAGCTTTCCCACTACTTCGACCTTCCGGAAAGCGCCTGGCAGGAAGCGCTGACGGCCCTGGTGCCGCCCAAATTCCTGGACCTCAACCGCAAAGCCTTCGCCCTGGGCCGGGACGCGTGACCGCTTTCCTGTGCAATAAGGGAGGAAACCCGTGTCCGCTTCCCGGCCATGCGGAAACCGTCACGGTCATCCGTCATTTCGGAACCGGGCAGGAGGGGTGATGAAACGATTGTTCCCCCAACGAATTCATAACGCTGCAGATGCTTCACGAATTGGTTGGGGGAACAATAAGATCAGTATACCCATATCCGTTCCTGTCTTCTGAAGGCAGCCGGTATACCGGATACTCCGTTTCCTCCTCAAAGCCGAATTTTACCGCCAGGTGCCGGGAAACATCGTTCTGCGCGTCCCAGTGAACCAGGATCCCGCGCTCCATACAGTCCCGCAGCATCCGGGCGATACAGGCCGTCGCCAGCTTTTTCCCCCGGTGGGATTCCTTGGTGGATACGTCCAGCTCAATCTCTCCGTTCAGGCTCAGGAAGGATGAGGTGGAAGCGACAATCTCCCCGCCGTCATATACGACCGCTCCGGAACCTTCCGCCTGAAAAGCGGACCAGCAGGAATAATGCTCCCCGTGAGCAAACGGGTGCCGTTCAAAAGCGGCTTCATCCATCCCGGTCAGGCGGCAGCCTGCCGGGATTTCTGTGTTTTCCGGGATGGTAAAGCGCCCGGAAGGCTTCATCATGAACCGGCGGTATACCGCGGCCTCCGGAAATTGCGTCTCCATCTGCTCCTGCCAGGCTTTGGTCAGACATACCAGCGGCCTGTTCCTGAAATGTAAGGATACCCCGGTCATGGATTCAGGCTCTGGGGCGCCGTCCAGATACACAAACAGCGCGTCTGTGATACTGCCCCGGCTGAATTCGATCCGTTTGCCGAATGCGCCCTGAAGCGCGGCGCGGTACAGGAGAGGCGGGGTCAGGATCCTCCCCGGAGCGCATTCCTTTTCTCCCCCGCCCCCGCATGACAGTCCGGATCGATCCATATTTCTCTCTTTTTTCAATACGCTTCCCTTTCCGCCGTCATCGCCCGGAGGTTCACATCGAGAGCCGGATCTGCCCGATGGGTTCCCCGGTGGCAGCCCATGAATAATCGTTTTTCTGCTGAACCCTTTGATCCTGCGGCCCGGCACCTTCACAAACGCGTCCGCAAACCGGTCCCCGGGCCAGGCGCAACGGTCAAAGAACCTGAAAGCGTCCCTGCCGCTGCAGACCCGGAATAACGCCTCCGCGTCCTGCAGCGGATGATGCCGGCGGAGATGCGTGTGTGCGTCGATTCCGATCTCATGGAATTCCTGGAAGCAGTCCGCGAATGGCATGTTCTCTTCTCCGGGCCGCCGCGTTCATTCAAGGCTTTTGCGGAACCAATAGGAAGTTTTCCGGTAACCGCATTTCCCGTAAAATTCATGGGCTTCCGCCCGGCTGATGCCGGAAGCAAGCCCGACATACGGGGCGCCCTGTTCGATAGCAAAACGCTCGACATGTTCCATCAGCTTTTTCCCGATTCCCTGACGCCGGTACACCGGCAGCACGCCGATGCCGTTCATTTTGACATAGCCTCCCGGATGACCGACGGCCAGCACTTTGACCGCGGCGGCCAGTCCGGCGATTTTTCCGTCCGCTTCCGCAACAAACGTAATGTAGCGGTCGTCGTGCCTCATTGCTTCATATGTCTCCGCCACGCTTTCATCCGTCGCGTTCCGGATGTCCAGAACTTCCCGCCATATAGCAGCCGCTGCCGCATAATCACGCTGACAGATCTTCCTGATCACGATTTCCATTGCGGCACCCTCCTGTCCGGCTTCAGGCTCCCTGCCCGATCCCCGCGTATGGAATCCCATGGATCAGGCATTCCGCCGCGTCCTCGATATCTTCCCAGTCCGGCGCTTCGCCTTCCCGGGCGCAGCATTCCAGTTCGTCCGCGATGTTTTCGATCAGCACCATGTCGATGAACAGCGGCAGCTTTTCAAGCATCCCGTCCGGAAGGTCCGTTTCGGTTTTATAGCCCTGCAGCTGAAGGTCAAAGCACTGCCGCATCAGCGCGAAGCGCCTGCCCGGGTCGGTTTCCTGCCTTGTCCATCCTTCGTTGTGGATCCAGAGATTGGCCAGGTCGAACATATACCAGCAGTACATGCAGTTGTCAAAGTCGAACACCGTGACCGCGCCCGTCTCCATGTCGATATGCCAGTTCCCGTCGCTGAAATCGAAATGGACCAGGCCGTAGCGGCCTTTGTCCTTCGGGAGCGCCCGGAACGCCTCCAGGCGTTTGGCGACAGCCGTTTTGAGTTCTTCGTATTCGTCCGGGATCAGGCGGCCCAGGTATTCCATGTTATACTTGTCGAAATAGTCCGGGCGGCGATGGACCGGCGCATAAGCCTTGGACAGCCTGTGGATCGCGCCCAGGGCCTTGCCGGTGTTATAGAAATATTCGCTCAGCGGCGCGCCTTCCCGGTAGCGGTATCCGTTGTCCGCGAGCA
>CAMJXZ010000027.1 GCA_946409855.1 uncultured Clostridia bacterium
GGTGATAATGGAATTGTTCAGCCCCGCCGACCGAACGCTGCGCTGGCTGACGATCAGGGCGCATTTCGCCACATTGATCCCCTGATTGACCGTGAAATCCATGATCGCCAGATTGACGGAATACAGCGACAGCTGCGTCAGGATCCCCGCCAGGATCGCCGGGATGCCCATGGCGGTATGAAACACGCCTGTCAGCAGGCCGGCCAGCATACCGGCCAGAACGGCGCAGAGCAGCGCGAGCCAAACGTTGACGCCGTTGAGCATCAGCATGACGCAGACCGCGCCGCCGGTCGCCATAGTCCCGTCCACCGTCAGGTCAGGCAGATCCAGCACCTTGTAGGTGATATACACGCCGATCCCCAGATCAGCCCCTGGGCCATCGCTCCCGGCATGGCGTTCAAAAGAGCGGTGAAGTTCATGAAATATGCCTCCGTATTTCAGGGAAGGGAATGCCTTCCGGGCACCCCTTCCCTGAATAAAACATTACTGAATCGCCACGTAATCATCGGGAACCTGAATACCCAGGAGCCCGCAGAGTTCAGCGTTGTATTCCTTGGTGACATTGGGCGCGAAACGCACATTCATCGCCGAAATGTCGGCGCCGTTGACCAATACTTCATAAGCCATTTCGCCGGTAGCGTAGCCCAGATCATAATAGCTGATCGACAGGGTGGCCACGCCGCAGCCCGCGCAGATGCCTTCCTCGCCCGCGATCACAGGCTTCCCGGCGGGTTCCACCACGTTGCGGATGGCTTCGGTGCAGGAAGCGGCCGTGTTGTCGGTGGGGATGTAGAGCACGTCGCTGCCGTCGCAGGCGTTCTGGGTAACGGACGCCACGTCGTTGGAATCGGCGAAGGTGTATTCGACGCAGACATAGCCCAGCGCCGTCAGGTAACCGGTGATCACATCCACCTGATACTTCGAGTTGGGCTCGGCGGAGCAGTACAGCAGGCCGACGGTCTTGGCGTCCGGGAACAGCTCGTGGAGCATTTCGGCCTGCTGGTCCAGGGGCGCCAGGTCGCTGGTGCCGCTCACGTTCATGCCCGTCGCGCCGCTCCAGTTGTCAATGTCCAGGGCGGTGGCGTAGTCGGTAACGCTGGTGCCCAGGATCGGGATATCCCCCGTGGCGGCGACGGCCGCCTGAAGCGCGGGGGTGGCGTTGGCCATGATCAGGTCCACCCCGCCGGAAACAAAGGTGTTGACGATGGTGGAGCAGGTGCTGGAATCACCGGAAGCGTTCTGCACATCAAAAGAGACGGCGTCCCCCAGCTTCTCCGTCAGGGCATCCCGGAACCCCTGGGTAGCGGCATCCAGCGCCACGTGCTGCACAAGCTGGCAGACACCGACGCGGTACGTGCCCTCCGCCACGGACACGGCGCTCAGGCACAGCAGGGCAGCGATCAGAACAGCGGTCAGTTTCTTCATCATGTGTGGTTCCTCCATTCAGTATATTGATCAAAAAGACGGCCTTCCGTCCGGAAGAGCCGTCTTCATGAACATCCAGGTTCAATGACATGCACTTTAACAGACGGCGGCGGGCGGACCAAAGCACGCAAAATACGCGTAAAAAGAAAAGCGCAGGGCGTCGGTAAATCGCACTGCGCGGTAATAGGCAAAGAAAACAGACATGATACGCTTCGCATCATGACAGGATACGGTCAAAAGACACGCGCCGCGTTTCATGGCTGCCCCTCCCTCCCGGAAATGATGGGCTCATTATAGCACCGAAAATTCCCTTGTCAATCGGGCAGGCCCCCGCTTTGTATACAAAAACATTTTATATACAATGTACCGTTTTTTTGCCGCCCGGGGCTTCGGACGGACCCGGTCAACATCTTTTTCGGGCTAAAAATATACCAGCCGTGCGGACGGCGCCTGAATCCGTCCATCAGCTTACGGGCGGTTTTCGTTCCCCCAGGTGCACAGCAGGTCGAGCACCCGCATCAGCGAGCGGCCGCGCTCCGTCAGCGTGTACTCCACTTTGGGCGGGATTTCCGGATACATCCTGCGGCGGATCAGCCCGTCGCGTTCCAGTTCCTTCAGGTGCCGGCTGAGGGTTTTGTCGGCGGCCCCGCCGAGGTAGCGCCGCATTTCATTGAAACGCACGGGCTCATACTCCATCAGACAGTACAGTATGATCGGCTTGTACTTCCCGGCGATCAGGGACAGGGTGTAGCTGTAGCCGGTGGCTGAAAAATCGGCTTCGTCGATCCGTTTCGCGGTCATGCTTGCCTCCGGGAAAGTACCTGACAAAATTATCGGTACTTGTTTTCTTTCCGGATCGATGATATCATAAACAGGCCGGAAAGGCAATCATATATTCCAGGAGGAAGGATCCATGAAGAAAAATCTCGGTGTTCTGCAGGCCGTGTATCCGATGCCCGTGCTGATGGTCGCAGCGTATGACGAAAACGGCAAGGTCAACGTCATGAACGCGGCCTGGGGCATGATCTGCGCGATGGATAAGATCGCGCTGTTCATCGACGAGGACCATAAAACCACGCAGAATCTGCTCGTCACGAAGGCGTTCACCGTCGCGCTGGCGGACAAGGCGCATATGGACGTGGCCGACTTCTTCGGCATCGCGTCCGGCAACAAGATGGACGACAAGTTCGAGCGCACCGGCTATCACGCCGCGATGGCCGAACACGTGAACGCCCCTGTCATCGATGAATTCCCCGTCGTCATGGAGTGCGAGCTGGCCGAGGTGATCAGCACGGAAAACATGTACGCCATTGTCGGCAGGATCGTCAACGTCGCCGCGGAGGAAACCGTGCTGGACGAAAAGGACAGGATCGACCCCGCCAAACTGAACGCGCTGATCTTCGACCAGTTCAGGCACGGTTATTACGTGTCCGGCGAGCAGGTCGGCAAGGCGTGGAACGCCGGCGCCGGATGGATGAAAAAATAAAAACGCGACATCTTCAGCCGGCAGGGGCATTCCCGGCCGGCTGATTCATTGAACATCGCCCGAACGCGCAGGCGCGCAGGAGGATTCTCCGCCCGTTCCCGGCCGTCAGCCGGATTCGCGCCGGCCGGATCGGGGGTGTTTCTCCGGTTTTCGGCTTTCTCATCTTTTGTTTTATGTCCGTATGTGATACAATCAAAAACGGACGGCGGAACCGGAGATCAGGGAGAACAAACCATGATGGCAAAGGGATGCCGCGATAACGGAAATAAGGACGATCCGACGCACGCGAAAGGTGAACGATGCACGATATCTGGAACCCATGGCACGGCTGTGTCAAATGCAGCGAAGGCTGCGAAAACTGCTATATGTACTTCCTGGACGGGATGCGGGGCCGGGACGGCGCGGAGATCTGCCGGACCGGGAACGCCCGGTATCCCCTGTCCAGGGACCGGCAGGGCCGCTACAAGATCCAGAGCGGGGAGACGGTCAGCGTCTGCATGACGTCGGACTTCTTTCTGGAGCAGGCGGACGAATGGCGGAGCGAGGCGTGGGACATCATCCGCCAGCGGAGCGACGTCGTCTTTTACCTCCTGACCAAGCGGCCGCAGCGGGTCTCCGCCTGTCTGCCCGCGGACTGGGGGGACGGCTGGGACAACGTCTTTTTCAACGTGACCTGCGAAAACCAGAAGCGGGCGGACGAACGGATGCCGATCCTGCTGGAACTGCCCTTCAAGCATAAGGGCGTGAACTGCACGCCCATGATCGGCCCGGTCAGCCTGGACAGGTACCTGGATTCCGGGCAGGTCGAACGGGTCCTCTGCGGGGGCGAAAACTACGGCGGACGGCGGCCCTGCCATTTTGAATGGGTCCAGTCCCTGCGGGAAGAATGCGTGCGGCGGGACATCACCTTCTGCTTTATCGAAACGGGCACCGTCTTCGTCAAGGACGGAAAAACGTACACCCTGAACGACCGGCGGCTGCAGACCGTGCAGGCCTTCCGGTCGGGCATGTATCACGAAGGAAAGCCCATGCAATTTCATCTGGTGGACAGCTGGGGCATGCCGATCCCCGGGGACCGGCTGTATACGCCCCATTTCCGGGACCGCTGCACGGAATGCGCCATACGGCCGGTCTGCAACGGCTGCAGCGACTGCGGGAAATGCGGATGATCTTTATCCGCACGGCAAAAAGCGGCCGGGCGGGGGCAGCCGGGTTCTCCGGCCCGATTCCCCCGCCCGGCCGCTCTGCATTGCCGGACGTCTTTCATATCATCTTTTCAGCGCCGGGCGGCCTGCTTTTTACCAGGCCACTTTGGCGCTGAAATCCTTCATGGCTTCCGAAATCCTGATCTGCTGCGGGCACACCTTTTCGCAGCTGCGGCAGCCGATGCAGGCGGAGGGCTTTTTGTCCTCCGGCAGGGACATGAGCGCCATGGGCGCGATGAAGCCGCCGCCGGTGAACACGTGCTCGTTGTACAGCTCCAGCAGCCAGGGGATATTGAGCCCCTTGGGGCAGTGGGTCGTGCAGTAGCGGCAGGCGGTGCAGGGCAGGGCGGTGCGGCGGGTCATGTCGGACGCAAGGGAAAGAAGCGCCGCCTTTTCCGTTTCATTGAGCGGCCGGTCCGTTTCAAAGGTGCGCAGGTTGTCCGCCATCTGCTGTTCATCGGACATGCCGGAAAGAATCACCCGGACCTCCGGAATGCCCTGCAGGAAACGGAAGGACCAGGCGGGGACGGTTTCATCCGGCCGCATGGCGCGGAGCCGGGCGGCGTCCTCCTCGGGCAGCTTCGCCAGCTTGCCGCCCCGCAGGGGCTCCATGACCCAGACGGGGATGTTCCATTCCCGGAGCAGGGCCACCTTCGCCTTGGCGTCCTGAAAATCCCAGTCCAGCCAGTTCAGCTGGAGCTGGCAGAATTCCATGTCCTTCCCGTAAGCCTCCAGGAAGCGCCGGATCACGTCCGCGCTGCCGTGGGCGGAAAAGCCCAGGTGCCGGATGCGGCCGGCGCGCTTCTGCGCCGTCAGGTACGTGTATGTATGGTATTTCTCATCGTTCAGGTAGGCGTCGATGTTCATTTCGCACACGTTGTGGAACAGATAGAAATCAAAGTATTCCACCTGGCATTTGCGGAGCTGCTCCTCAAAGATGGCCTCCGTTTTGCCCATGTTGTGCAGGTCGTAGCCGGGGAATTTGTCCGCCAGATAAAACGATTCCCTTGGATACCGGGCCAGTGCTTTGCCCAGCGCGGTTTCCGACTGGCCGCCGTGATAGCCCCAGGCGGTATCGTAGTAGTTGACGCCGCCGGCCATCGCCTTGTCGACCATGCGGAAAACGGCTTCCTCGTCGACCCGGCTGTCGTCGCCGCCGATCACGGGCAGGCGCATGGCGCCCATGCCCAGATTGGAGAGCCGCAGGTCCTGAAAGGTACGGGTGATCATGATGGTTTCTCCTTTCGCTGTCCGGATTATTCCACGGTCAGGGTGATGGTCACGTCGCCGTTTCCAAGCAGCGAACGCATCTCCTCCGGGGTCTTGTCGGTGATGTGCCCGAGCCAGGTATACGCCCAGGAATTGCTGCCGTAAAACACCACCAGCTGGTCGCCCGCGTACAGCACGATGTCGCCGGAAGCCGTGACCGTCTGCACATCCGCGCTGGGCAGGCGCTGGCCGATGGCCCCCACCTGCTCAAAGCCGCCGTACATGGACATCCGGATCGTCAGTCCCCGGGCCGCCAGCTCCGCCAGCGCGCGGACGGCGTCGTTGTCCTCCCATTCGACGGCTGCCGCCGTACCGTTGATGCTCATTTTCATAACCGATTCCTCCTTGGTCAGCTTCATGGACAGGGCCCAGGCCTGAATCTCTTCTGTGGTGCTGTGATTGGCGAGGCGTTTTGCGTCCAGCCAGGTTCCCGCGGCGCCTGTCAGCGCCTGCAGGTTTTTCGCGCTGGAGCCCGCGCCGCTGGACGCCGAGGTGCAGAAGGGGACGACGGTTTTGCCGGAAACATCGATGCCCTCCAGCAGCGTGTACAAAACCCTGGGCGCCTGGCCGTGCCAGATGGGATAGCCCAGGAAGATCACATCGTACCGGTCCGGCGATTCCGGAAAGGCCGCAATGGCGGGGCGGGACGCGCTGTCGTCCTGTTCCCGGTCGGCGCGGCAGCCGGTGTAGTAGGCCAGGTCCGCCGCCGAGTACGGGGTTTCGGGAACGATCTCAAACACGTCCGCCGCCAGCGCTTCCGCCACCGCGAAGGCCGCCGCCTTCACCGTATCGTCCGTGGAAAAATAGATCACCAGCACGTTGGTATCCGGGTTTTGCCGGAGCGCGGGCAGGGAAGAAATGTCCAGCGTGGCCGATGTCACCGCGTCCAAAGCATAAGCGGGCAGGAGCGCCGGGGACATAAGGAGCGCCAGGGACACAAGAAGCGCGCACAGTTTTTTCACGAGCATATACCTCCTTATCTTTTCACCAGGTTTCATACCGTTCCTGCCGGTCCAGCAGGCGGATTTCCTCCATTTCCGACGGGGACAGTTCAAAATCAAAAATATCCTGGTTTTCGGCGATGTGCGCCGGGTCGGAAGAGCCGGGGATGGCGATATACCCGGCCTGCAGGTGCCAGCGCAGGATCACCTGGGCCGGCGTTTTGCCGTGACGGCCGGCGATCCGCACGATGGTTTCATTCCCGAAATGCGCCTGCGTATGTCCCCGGCCCCCGAAGGGATACCAGCTTTCCACCACGATGCCGTACCGCCGGACGTATTCCTGCAGGGCGGCATTCTGATAATACAGGTGGTTTTCGTTCTGGATCACGGCGGGAAGGATCTGCGCGAAGGAGAGCACTTCCTCCACGGCCTCCGGCGTATAGTAATTGGAAATGCCGATGGAGCGCACCTTGCCGTCCCGGACGGCCTGCTCCAGCGCCCGGTACACCGCTTTGTCATTCCACCCCGGCTGGTGGATCAGCATCAGGTCCACATAGGAAACGTCCAGATCCCGCAGGGAATCGTCGATCCCCTGAGCAGCCCGGTCATAATCGGAAGGCATGATCTTGCTGGTGATGAACACTTCCTCCCGGGTGACGATGCCGTCCCGGATGGCCCGCTTCAGCCCCCGGCCGACCCCCGCCTCGCAGCCGTAGTACCGGGCGGTATCGATGAGCCGCATCCCGCACCGGAGGGCCGCGTAGGTGCACGCTTCCGCCTGATCGTTGTCCAGCGTCCAGGTGCCCAGGCCGAGGACGGGCATTTCATAGCCGCTGTTGAGCAGCACGGTTTTGACCCGGCTTTCTTCCGCCGGAGCGGCCCCGGGCAGCCCCGCGCACAGCGCCGCCAGCACGATGCCGGCCAGCAGCAGCCGGCAGATCCGGCGATTACTTTTCATCATAGACTTCCTTTGCCAGATTGAAGACCGCCCACGCCTTCGGCCAGCCCGCGTAAAAGGCGGTATGGGTGATGGCCGCCGCCATCTCCTTGCGGGTGACGCCGTGGTTTCTGGCGTTCTGCAGATGATATTTGAGGCTGCTGTCCGTCAGGCCCTGCGCCATCAGCGCCACCACCGTGATCAGGCTCCTGGTTTTCAGGTCCAGGTCCTCGTTGTTCCAGTTTTCCCCAAACAGGACGTCGTCGTTGAAATGGGCGAATTCCGGGGCAAAATCCCCCAGCCTGTCCCGTCCCGCCGTCTGTACGATCTTTTCCGCCATGGCTGATCTCCTCCGTCCGCTGATTCTCTGCCGCGGCCTTGCATTCCGCGCCGCGCCGTGGTACAATTTTAATTGTACTACCTGAACCTGACTTCAGGTCAAGCACTTTTTTGAAGGAGGCAGTCTTTCATGTATACCATCGGCCAGGTCTCCGAGATGTTCCGTCTGCCGATTTCCACCATCCGGTATTACGACCGGCAGGGGCTGTTCCCCGGCCTGGAGCGAAAAGCCGGCATCCGCCGCTTCGGCGCGCGGGAAATCGAAGCCCTCCGGGTGATCGAATGCCTGAAGGCCTCCGGCCTGGGCATCCGGGACATCCGGCAGTTCATGGCCTGGACGACGGAAGGCGCCGCCACCTACGAACAGCGCAAACAGCTCTTTGAAACGCGGAAGCGGGCGGTGGAGGCCGAAATGGAGGCGCTGCAAATGACGCTGGACATGCTCCGCTACAAGTGCTGGTACTACGAAACCGCCCTGGCGGACGGGAACGAGAACCGAATCAGCGCCATGCTGCCGGACCGTCTGCCGCCGGAAATACAGGAATTATACGATCGTATCCATGAATAAGGGGCTGCCGGGCGGTCCCTTTTTTTGTGCATGATTCCTTTTACGAAACTGCTGAAGAGACGGCGCAGGAATTCATGGTCGACAAAACGCGGAAAAGCGTCCATTATGTATTTGCACAATCAGTGAGCCCAAGGATCCGTCTCAAGGGAAAGGGGAACATCATGGAATTACTGACTGCCCAGCACGCCCGGGAGCTGGTAAAGAGGATCACCAGGGTGGTTCCCTACGAGCTGTGCCTGACCGATATGTCGGGCACGGTCATCGCGGGGACCGACGCGTTTTCCGTCGGGCAGACGCTGGCCGGTGCCCGGCGGGCCGTGGAAGGGCAGGAGGCGCAGATCGTCTACAAAAGCCGCGGGGATGAAAAGATGGGCATCTTTTTCCCCCTCTGGTTCAGCGAGCAGATGCAGGGAGTCGTTTTCATCGCCGGGGAGATCATGGACGTCATGCCGATCGGGCAGATCGTGGCCAGCCTGGCGGAGGCCCTGATGCAGAACACCGCCGTCATGGAAATCAACGCGGTCAATGAAAAGCGGATGAACGACTTTCTCTTTGAGTGGACCGTCCGCAAGCCCCAGGAATTCGACGATTATTTCCTGGACCTGGCATCCTATTACGGGATCGACCTCACCGTCAGGCGCAGGGCGGTGCTGATCGAGCTGCGCCGGATCCGATACAGCCTGCTGGATCAGGTTAAAAACCTTCTGAAAGCCGGGGAGTTCATCGCCCGGCAGACCATCGATTCCGTGATGCAGCTGATGCTGGACAACGATGAACTGGAGGAGCGGGTGCAAAAGATCCTGTCCCTCAGCCCGGACTTCGGCTGCTGCACGGTGGGCGCCGGCGGAAATGCGGTGTCGGAAAGCGTGAGCACCGCGTACCAGACCCAGCGGATCGTGAAAGCCCTCGGGGAAAAAGAGAAGCTGTTTTATTACGAGCAGTACGCGCTGGAATGCCTGCTCATCCGGGCCCGGGATACCCGGGAAATCGAACGGATCCAGAGCACGCTCCGCGGAAACGACCCGGAAGGAATCCTGTTCAGGACCATCCGGGTGTACGCCGCGCGCGGGACGGACAAGGCGGCGGTCTGCCGGGAACTGTACGTCCACCGCAACACCCTGGGCTACCGGCTGGGCAGGATCCGTCAGCTGACCGGGCTGGACCCGCACGTTCCCAGGGAACTGATGCTCCTGTACGCGGCGGCCCTGACGGAGACGATGAGCGGCGGCGCCCTTCAGTAATTGTGCAAATGCACAATACAAACCTCCCCCTTTGGTCGGTTTCACATTGTGCCGGACAGGCCGTTCTGCTATACTTGCAGTATAAAGAAACCATTTCTTTTCCGGCCCGACCGCCAACAAAGAAGGAGAGGTATCGTCATGAAAAAAACGCTCGCTGTCATCCTGTCCCTGATCATGGTGCTGTCCGTGTGCTCCCTGAGCGCCCTGGCCGACGCCAAAGAACTGAACGTCCTGTATTCCGGCACGCCCCAGGTCCATGAAAAAGAATTCCTGATCGATGAGTACTTCGCCGGCTTTGAGCAGGAATTCGGCGTCAAGGTCAACGTCGAGTTCGTCACCCAGGCGGACGCCATCAACCTGGTCCGCACCCAGCAGGAAACCGGCAATGTCACCTATGACGTGATCTACGCCGACACCGCCAACATGGCGCCCTACGTCAACGGCGGCTGGATGCAGGACATCACCGAACTGGTCAACGGCACCGGCTCCACCTACACCAACATGTTCGACGGCACGACCAACAAGGACGGCGTCCGCTACTTCGTCCCCAATTCCTTTGACGTGTACGTGCTCATCTGCAACGTCAAGGCCCTGGATTATCTGCCCGATGGCCTGACCCGCGACGACGTGGTCAAGGGCATCTCCTGGGAACAGTACGCGCAGTGGGCCGTGAACATCGCCGCCGGTGAAGGCGAAGGCAAGACCATGTTCCCCGCCAGCTCCACCGGCTCCCAGCTGCTCTACCCCATGGCCGGCATTTCCATGGCCTACGGCGGCGGCTTCCCGGAATTCACCTCCGACGGCTTCAAGAGCGCCCTTGGCATCCTGGCCACCATCGCGCAGGCTGACGGCTACTACGCCGAGCAGGACCAGTACAACGCCGTCACCGAGCCCATGAGCAGCGGCGACGCCTGGCTGGCTTACTCCCACATGGCCCCCGCGGGCACCGCTTACAACGCCGCGCCCAACAACTTCGTCATCGGCGCCGCTCCCTACGGCTCCGTCGGCGCAGGCTCCACCTCCGGCGCGTGGTGCTACGGCATCCAGAAGGGCGCCGCCAACCAGGAGCTCGCGGAAACCTTCATCAAGTACATCGCCCGTCCCGAAGTGAACTATGACTTCTGCTACAACTACGGCGGCGCCCTGAGCCCGATCATCGAAGTGGGCGAGCTGCTGACCGACGACGACGTCGTGATGCGCGCCGGCATCAACGTGCTGGCTGCCGCGAAGGTCTCCGGCGTCCCCTCCACGGAATATTCCGACTGGAACGCCGTCAAGCTCCTGTACTGCGACATCTTCAACGAAGTGCTCACCGGCAAGGCGGTTCCCGGCGACGATTATCTGGCCGAAAAGCAGGCCGCTCTGGAAGCGCTGTACATCGCCAAATAAGCGGAAATCTCCGGTTCATGCTCCATCATAGAGAAGTATTCTGATGGAATCTGATGACGAAGGGGTACTGATCTATCGGGTCAGTACCCCTTCGTCCGTTCCGATGTTCTGATCAAGGATCCCGGGAGGAAGCGCCATGAATGAAAAGAAGCGACTGATCTCCAAGAACGCCACTCCTTATATTCTGCTGGCGCCCGTGTTTCTCTACTACGCCGTGTTCTGGCTGTACCCGGTACTGGCGGGCGTCCGGGAGGTATTTATCGATATGAACGGCCGTTTCAGCCTGACGGCCAACTTTAAAATGATGGCGGAATCGGCCCTGTTTACCGAATCCGTCGTCAATACCGCCACCTTCGCCGCGCTGTCCGTGCTGCTTCAGTATTTTTTCGCGCTGCTGCTTTCCATCCTCCTGGCCAGGAAATTCCGGGGCGCGAAGCTGCTGATGTTCATCGCCATGATCCCCATGGCGATCACGCCCACCGCCACGGCCATCATCTGGAAGACGGGGCTGGTCAAGGACGGCTGGATCAACTCGCTGCTGATGTACCTGGGGCTGATCAAAAAGCAGATCGTCTACATGAACGTGGAGGGCATGGACGCGGTGCTGCTGCTGGTCCTGATCGACACGTGGACGGTCACGCCGTCGGTCATGGTCATCCTGATCGCGGGGCTGCAGGGGCTGCAGGTGGAAATGAAGGAAGCCGCCTATACCTTCGGCGCCAACAAATTGCAGATCCTCAAGGACATCACCCTGCCGATCCTGCGCCCGTCCATCACCACCTCCATCATCATGCGCATGATCGCGGCGCTGCAGGTCTGGTCCATCGCCGTCATGGTGCTGGGGTACTCCAAAGCGCCCTTCCTGGTGGAGCGCGTCGCCTTCTATAAGGACGCGATCCCCGGCGTGGACACCAGCTCCAAGCTGGCCTTCACCTACTCCTTTATGACCACCATCGTGGTGCTGGCCGCCACGGTGATTTACCTCCGGGTTTCCAACCGGGGAAAGAAGGCCGCCGAAAGGAGTGAAGCATAATGGTCAACCGCCTGAACCCCATTCAGAAAGCCTCGGTCGCCATCATCCTGACGGGCATGCTGCTGATCGTGGCGATCCCGCTGATGTGCTTTGTGACGGTGTCCTTTTCAAACGCCACGGAAATGTCCCAGTTTCCGAAGAACCTCTTTCCCTCCGGCACGGTATCGGTTTTGGTAGCGCCCGAGGAAAACAACCGCTACACCGTCTACTACGACTATCACGACGGGAACGGCTGGACGTCGATCATCACCCTGTCGGACGCGAAAAAGCTGGAGCGGCATTTTACCCGCCAGTACGCCGTCACGGTGCCCGGGGAGCAGCTGCTCAAAGACTTTGCCGCCACCCGGGAAACGGGCGAGCCCCGCGTGTTCACCTACCGGAAGGATACCTTCTATAACTTCACCCAGTTCTTCAAGATCGTTCCCAACGCCGCCAGCGGCTTAAAAAACAGCATTATCGTGTCCCTGCTCACCATCCTGATCTCCCTGACGCTGGGCAGCCTGGCCGGGTACGCCCTGGCCCGCTACAACTTCAAGGGCAAGCAGCAGCTGAACGTCGGGCTTTTGATCGTGCGCATGTTCCCCACCGTCGGCATTTCCATTCCCATGGCGGTCCTGCTGATTCGGATGGGGCTGTTTGACTCCCTGATCGGCCTGGCGATCCTCTACTCCATCCCCAACATCGCGCTGACCTCCTGGATCACCAGCAGCATCTTCATCGGCATCAACAAGGAGCTGGAAGAGGCCAGCCTGGTGTTCGGCGGCAACAGCGTGCAGACCTTTCTGCGGATCACGCTGCCCATGGCCTTCCCCGCCATGGCGGCCAGTTCCATGTACGCCTTCACCACCGCCTGGAACGATACGATTTCCGCGCTGATCCTGACACAAAAGAACCAGACGCTGTCCCTGGTGGTGTACAAAGCCATCGGGACCACCTCCAGCGGCATTCAGTACGCCGCCGCCGGAAGCATCATCCTGATCCTGCCGGCGCTGGTTTTCACTTTCATCATCCGCAAATACATCGGGCAGATGTGGGGCGGCGTATCCATGTAATCCAGTTCATCCGCAACGGGAGGAAGAAAGCATATGAGTTATCTTGAGATTCGGGATCTGCAGAAGCGGTACACGAAAAACGGTCCGCTGATCGTCGACCATATCAACGTCTCCATCGAAAAAGGCGAATTCATCGTGTTCCTGGGCCCGTCCGGCTGCGGAAAAACCACCACGATCCGCATGATCTCCGGGCTGGAGGAAGTCACCGGGGGCGATATCCTGGTGGACGGCCAGAGCATCATCCACAAGCTGCCCAGGGATAGGGGCGTTTCCATGATCTTCCAGAGCTACGCCATCTGGCCCCACATGACGGTATACGACAACATCGCCTACCCGCTGAAGCTGCAAAAGGTGCCAAAGAAAGAAATCGACGAGCGGGTGCGCGAGGCGGCCCGGGCCACGGAAATCGAGCAGCTGCTCAAGCGCTATCCGGCCCAGATGTCCGGCGGCCAGCGGCAGCGCGTCGCCGTATCCCGCGCCATCGTGGTCAAGCCAAAGCTGTTCCTGATGGACGAGCCCCTGTCCAACCTGGACGCCAAGCTGCGCGTCACCATGCGCACGGAGCTCAAGCGCATCCACACCGAGCAGGGCTCCACCAGCATCTTCGTCACCCACGACCAGAGCGAGGCCATGTCCATCGCCGACCGGATCATGATCATGTACAAGGGCAACATCGAGCAGGTCGGCACCCCCATGGAAGTCTACCAGGACAGCGCCACCCGCTTTGTCGCCGAGTTCATCGGCACCCCGCCCACCAATTTCCTGGACGCGAAGATCGAGCAGGAGGAAGGGTTCCTCTGGGCCGCGGGGGACGGGTTCCGCTACCGGGTGCCCCAGCGGCTCGCGTCCGCGGTGGAGCCCTATGCCGGCAGGGAGATCGACCTGGGCATCCGGCCCGAGTTCATGGACGTTTCCCCCGACATGACCCGCACGGACGCCTACCTGTGCGACCTGCACGTGGATTTCGTGGAGCCGCAGGGTTCCCACGCCATCCTGATCACCCGGATCGGCAGCAAGGAAATCAAGGTGCATACCGTGGAGCACATGAACCTGACCCCGGGCGCGGACGTTTCCTGCAACATCCGCAAGGACATGGTCATGTTCTTTGACAAAGAGACCGGAAAGCGGGTGCGCTGAAAAGCGCGCAAACATCGCAAGGGAGGCGTGAAGCCGGTATGATCGAAAGGGATACCAGTTTTCTGGACACGGCGCAGCGGGGCGTTTACTTTGCCAAAAAGGCGTATGACGGAAAGCCGCTCCCGCCCCCAGAACAGGTGCTGCCGCTGCTGCCCTCCCCCATCGTGCCCCACCGGCCGGACTGGGCTGAATGCTACCGGTACGCCGTACAGGTGCTGCTCAAAAACAGGCACAGCCCCGGGGCTGGCACCGGCTTTGTCAGCAATTTCGTGGACGCGGCCTTCAACCGCGATATTTTCCTGTGGGATACCTGCTTCATGTCCCTGTTCTGCAACCTCCTGCACCCGTACGTGCCCGGCATCTGCTCGCTGGACAATTTCTACTGCAAGCAGTTCGACGACGGCGAGATCCCCCGGGAGATGGTGCGGGATACGGGCAAGGATTTCCTGCTTTGGGTCAACGCCTATGATAAGCCCCTTTACTCCTATTTCCACAACCATTACGGGTTCCGCGGGCTGCTCAGCGCCGGGCCGATCCAATGGGAAGAAATGTACAGCCCGGACCTTGGGCGCACGCCGGACAGGCATCCGTACCTGACGCTGGACAACCTCAACCACCCCATCGCTGCGATGGCCGAATGGCAAAGCTATCTGCACACGGGGGACACGGAAAGGCTCCGGACGGTCTTTGAGCCGCTGTATCATTACTACGAAGCGTTCCGTGAGCACCTGCGGCACGCCAGCGGCCTGTACGTGACCGACTGGGCCAGCATGGACAATTCCCCCCGCAACCGCTTTCTGGGGCTGGCGGTGGATACCAGCTGCGAGATGGCGCTGTTCGCGCAGAATCTGCTTGACATGTCGGTCATTCTCATGCATCATGGAAGCACGGTGCCGGAAGCGGAGCGCCGCCGGACCTTCCTGCGGGAAACAAAGGAGGAAACCGTGCAGGCCGTCCGCCGGCATATGTGGGATGAAAAAACCGGCTTTTTCTACGACCTGACCTTTGACCTGAAGCCTTCCGGCATCAAGACGGCGGCCGCTTTCTGGGCGCTGATCTCAGGCGCGGCGGACGACCGCATGGCCCGAAGGCTCTGCGCCTGGCTGGAAGACCCCACCTCGTTCCGCCGGACGCACCGGGTGCCGGTGCTGGCGGCCGACGAGGAAGGCTACCATCCGGAGGGCGGCTACTGGGCCGGCTCCGTCTGGGCGCCGATAGACGCCATGATCGTCCTGGGGCTCAAAAAGCGGGGCTTTGACGCCCTGGCCCGGAAGATCGCCCTGAACCATCTGGACTGTCTGACGAAAGTCTTCCTGGATACCGGCACGATCTGGGAAAACTATCCCGCGGATTCCGTCACCTCCGGCGATTCCGACCACCGGGACATGGTGGGCTGGTCCGGCGTCGCGCCCATCTGGTTCCTGCTGGAATACGGCGTCGGCCTTTCCGCCGATGTCCGGGAAGACGCGGTCACCTGGCGTCTGGACGGGATCCTGGAAGAGGGCTGTGATACGCTCGGATGTGAACGGTACTGGTTTCTGAACCGGCAGGCGGATTTCCTGGCCCGAAAAAAGGACGGCCGGATACAGATCTCCGTCCGCACGCCGGACGCTTTTCTCCTGAAGATCCGCCTGAAAGACAGGGTTTGGCCGGTGAACGTCAACGGCGGCGCGGAGCTTCAGGTGCCTGTCTGCTGAGGGGACAATATGTCATACGATCGATTTCCTCAAATCCGGATCCGGGGGTACTTTGGCCACGCCGCGCCGGATACGGCCCGGTCGCTGGAGCGGATCCGGGCGGCCGTCCGCGCCTGCGGGCCGGACTGCCTGCTGATGATCGACTGCTATCCTGGCGTGATCTATGAGGATCTGCTTCAAAAAACCATCCGGCCGCTGCACCCGGACTTCGTGCTTTTTACGGACGACGCGGTATTTGAAACCGCCGAAGCGATCACCGCCCGGGTAAAGGAGCGGATGACGGACGACCGGGTTTTCGCCCGGATGTGCACGGAAAGCCTGGAAGACCTGACAGACCAGGAGCGCGTCCGCCGGGCCGCGGAACAGCTCCGCGCAGTAAAGGGCCTCAGGATCGTGTACGGCTGCGGGGCCCGGCTGCTGGGCAGGCCGGACGTGCTGATTTACGCGGACATGGCCCGCTGGGAGATCCAGTGCCGCTTCCGGGCGGGGCGGATCCCCGACTGGAAATGCGCGGAGCCGACGGACGACCCGCTGAAAAAGTTCAAATGGGGCTACTTTTTTGTCTGGCGCGCGGCGGACAAACACAAAATGCGCTTCTTTGACGAGGTGGACTTCTTTCTGGACACCAACGGCCCGGACCAGGTGAAGCTGATCACAGGAGAAGCGCTGCGCGCGGGGCTGGATCAGGCGGTCCGGCAGCCGTTCCGGCTGGTCCCGTTTTTCGACCCCGGGGTCTGGGGCGGCCAGTGGATGAAAGAGGTCTGCGGCCTCAACCCGGCGGTCAAAAACTACGCCTGGTGCTTTGACTGCGTGCCGGAAGAAAACTCCCTGCTGCTCCGCTGCGGGGACACGGTCGTCGAGATCCCGTCCATCGACCTGGTACTGTACCGGCCGGAAGCGCTCCTGGGCGCCCGGGTGTACGCCCGCTTTGGGGCCGAGGTC
>CAMJXZ010000028.1 GCA_946409855.1 uncultured Clostridia bacterium
ATCCTGGAGGACCTTGCGCATCGTCCCGGCCAGCACCGAGAAGGGGAAGGTTTCCCTGGGCAGGCGGGGCGCGGGCCGCGCCGCCGCGGGATGCTGGGCGGCCGGAGCAAAGTAGCCCCCGTCCCGCCGGTACAGCACGAAATAGCCGCTGCGCTGCCGGGCCTGCAGGTAGCCCTCCTCGCACAGCAGGGCGTAGGCGTGTTCCGCCGTGATCACGCTGACGCCTTCTTTTTCGGCCGTCGCCCGCTTGGAGGGGGTCCGGGCGCCCCAGGGCCAGGCGCCGGACAGGATCTGCTCCCGCAGGGTTTCATAGAGGCGGAGGTAGGCCGGTTTCGGTTGACTGCTCATCTGGTCTTATGTTTTTCTCCTGTTCTGGATATTTTATTATATCCAGTTCCATGATACACTCTTCCCGATCCGTTTGCAAGAGGAGGATTGAACACGATGAAGAAAAAAAGCGTGAACGCGTATGTACTTACTTTTGTGGGCGTGATGGCGGCCATGGTCTTTGTGGTGACCATTTTCCGCTTCCCCCTGCTGGGCAGCAAGGTACATTTTGCCAACGCGGTCTGCCTGCTGGCCGGGATGCTGCTGGGGCCCTGGTGGGGCGGGCTGGCGGCCGGGCTGGGCTCCGCGCTGTACGACCTGACGATGTACAACGAGGGCATCGTCAACGTCCTGATCACCTTTGTGACCAAGTTCGCCATGGGCTGGGTCTGCGGCAAGCTGGCGCAGACGAAAGACGGCAATCCTTCCCCCGTCCGCACCATCCTGGCTTCCGTCGCCGGCGCGCTGACTTATGTGGCGCTGTACATGCTGAAGACCTACATCTTTCAGCGTTTCGTGTACGGGTTCCCGCTGGACGCCGTAGGTGCGACCATGGTTTCCAAGCTGATCCCTTCCCTGATCAACGCCGGGGTGGCGGTGGTCGCCGCGCCGGCCTTCTATCACGCGCTGCGTCCGGCGCTGCGGGCGGCGGGCATCTGGGACCAGCTGACGGCGTGACGGAGAGGAAGACAAGACGATGCGGTTTGAAGACCTGAACGTGCCGGTCGGCGAGATGGAAAGCGGCCCCCTGCGCCGCATCAGCGACGTGCCCGGGGTGACCGTGGGCCACTGCACCGTGACCGGGCCGCGGCACCAGACGGGGGTCACGGTGGTGATGCCCTGCGCCGACGACCCCTACGAGCGGAAACTGCCCTGCGCGGCTTTTGTCCTGAACGGCTTCGGCAAAACCCAGGGCCTGATGCAGGTCGAGGAGCTGGGCCAGCTGGAGACGCCGATCGCCCTGACCAACACGCTGAACGTGGGGAAGGTGCACGACGCGCTGGTTTCCTACGTGCTGGCCGAGGAGGCAAAGCGGGGCGTTTCCGTCCGCACCCTCAACCCGGTGGTCTGCGAGTGCAACGACGCGTCCCTCAACGACATCGGGGAGCGGGTCATCGGCGAGCGCGAAGTGCTTGCGGCCATCCGCACTGCGGCGGCGGATTTTCCGGTAGGCGCTGTCGGGGCCGGGCGGGGCATGACCTGCCACGGGTTAAAGGGCGGCATCGGCAGCGCGTCCCGGATCATCCGGGCGGAAGGCAGCGCGTATACCGTGGGCGTGCTGGCGCTGACCAACCATGGCCGGCTGCACGACCTGCGCGTGGACGGCGAGCCCGTCGGCCGGGAAATCGAACAGAAGCTGACGGAGGATCTTCCGGACAAGGGCAGCTGCATCCTGATCCTGGCGACGGATCTGCCGGCCACCGACCGGCAGCTCAAGCGGATTTTACGGCGCTGTTCGGTCGGGCTGATCCGCCTGGGGTCCTTCATCGGCCACGGCAGCGGGGAGGTCTTTCTCGGTTTTTCCACCGCGAACCGGATCCCGCGGGACGATCCGGGCCTGACGCAGCCCTGCCGGCGGCTGAACGAAGACCGGATGGACCTGGTATTCCGGGCGGCGGCGGAGTGCGCGGAAGAGGCGGTGCTGGATTCCCTCGCCGCGGCGGAAACGGTCACCGGCCCGGACGGGACCACCCGGACGGCCCTGCCGGATATCTGGCCGCCAAAGCGGGAGGAAAGGCCATGCTGATGATCCTGCTGCGGAAGAACGGATATGTGGCCTGCGTGAAACCCCGGGGCGTATCCTCCGAAAACGGGACGCCGGCCTGCCCGGGCATGCCGGAGCTGGTGGCCCGGGCCCTGCAGGTCCCGGCGGAACAGGTGCTGACCGTTCACCGGCTGGACCGGGAAACGGGCGGCGTGATGCTGTACGCGCTGAACCGGGCCGCGGCGGCCGCCCTGTCCGCGCTGATCGCCGAGGGGAAGCTGCGGAAGGAATACCTGGCTGTGACGGAAGGGGTTCCTCCTGAACCGGACGGACAGTGGGAGGATCTTCTGTTCTGGGACCGGACGAAACGGAAAAGCTACCCCGTCCGGCAGGAACGGCGCGGGGTAAAGGAAGCGTCGCTGCGGTATACCACCCTGGAAGCCCGGGAAAACCGGGCGCTTTTGCGTGTGGAACCCCTGACGGGGCGGACGCATCAGATCCGGGTGCAGTGCGCTTCCCGCGGGCTGCCCCTGTGGGGAGACCGCAAATACGGCGGGAAGGAAAAGGAAGGGTTCGGCCTGTGGTGCCAAAGCCTGTCCTTTGAGGACGGAACGGACGGATCATGGGTCCGGGTGGCGGCCGATCCGCCGGATGAACAGCCGTGGACGGGGTTTGATTTGTCCCCGGAAAGGTGAAAACAGCGGCAAAAAACACGGATTTTCCTAATATATAGGATATTATGGGAAAATTCCTTCCAATGTGTACAGATCATTTGACAGGCGGCCGTTTCTTTGCTATAATATGGGCGGAAATCTACCAAAACTCACCGCGCTTAGAAACGGGGTAATGGTATGAGCCGCAGTCAAAACGAGAAACTCTACATGAAGGCCTTCCGGGAGATCCGCCAATACATTGTGGACAAGGATCTGCAGCCCGGGGATCTGCTGCCGACCGAACAGCAGCTGTGCCAGAAGCTGGGCGTCAGCCGGAACGTGCTGCGGGAAGCCATCAAAAGCATGGAAGTCATGGGGATGATCGAAGCCTGCCCCGGCCGCGGGACGGTGCTTTGCCCGTTCAGCCTGGAGTTCCTGCTGCAGAACGTGCTCTGCTTTGCCGGGCGGGATCAGAACCGGCGGGTGGAGGAGCTGGCCGGGCTTCAAAAGACGCTGGAGCTCAGCTATATGCGGGAAGCGTTTCGTTCTCTTTCCCCGACCGCGGTGCAGGAGCTTCGCCTTCTGGCGGGCATGCTGCGGGAATTGGACGAGCCCGGCATGGAAGCGCTCAAGCTGCACCACCGCTTTCACGCCCTGCTGTTCCGCGAGGTGGACAATCACCTCCTGCGGGATCTGCTGGACGCGGTGGACGTGATTCAGCAGACCTATCACAACAGCGAGCATCTGCCCGCCCTGCCGGATACTGAGCTGGTGGACGGCGTGGTACGCGCGCTGGAAGAATATAATTTCCAGGCCTTTGCGCAGGCCATGGACGCTTATTTTTCCAAAGGGATCTTTGAAAAGAAAAACATCGATTATTACGAGTGCTGAAGGAAAGAAAAAAGAAACCGCCGCAGACAGACCGTGCTGCGGCGGTTTTCTTTGACTTGGGCGGACAGACAGATTGGGCGTTCGGTCGGGTCATTTTATGGATCGTGCTCGCGGAAGGGCACGGCGTACCGGAGCAGATATGGACGAACCGGACCGCGGATCAGTTTCTGATATCCGGCGGTAAAAGGGTGCGGCAGGGGATGGAGATCAGGCGGAGTATCAGTCCCTAAAGATCATTCGTCCGGCAGTTCCGAGAGGAGCCACTCCTGGTTGTAGAACCGCTGGACGGCGGTCCACAGGTTGGCGACGGTGCCGTCTTCCCGTTCGATGCGGCATTTGACCCACCACCCGCCGGTGGCCGGGTCGTAATGCCTGGCCAGCACCAGCACCGGCTTGTTCTGCAGGTAATAAATGCCGGTTTCCTCATCGTGAACAGACGGACCGCTCCGGGTGGCCAGCCGCTGGTTGGCGATGCCCCAGACGCCGGAAAAGCCGACAGCGGGATCCACATAATTCCAGGGCTCGGCGGTGGGCTGCGGGGTTGCGATGGGCGCGGCGGTTGGAAGCTGTACCGGTTCCCGTGCGGGCGGCTGAACAGGGGCGGGATCCGGAGATATATCCAGGCCGGCCAGGGCGTCCAGGGGAACAAATCCCCTTTTCCAGGAAGCCCCGCGCCGTACTTCGACATAGGCCCACTTATTCTCCAGGGTCGCCAGGAACCAGCAGGGATCGCCGGCCCGAAGGGAATCGATCGGGGAAGCGGAGATGATCGGGTCGTCCGTCAGTTCGCAGTTCCGGGCCAGCCATACCTCCCGGTAGTCGAAGGAGAGGGCTTTGAATACAGCGCCGTAGGAGGCTTCGTACAGGCGGTCTTTGGCGCGGGCGCCGTCGATGTACCCCAGGCGGTACTGCCCGGAACCTGTCTGATAGCCGATCAGCAGCCAGCCGTTCTCCTCCCCGTATACACGGGCCTTGCCAGGGGAGCCGTACTGCGCTTTCCCGGAGGCGGCCCGGAAATACGTGGTAGAGGGCCCGGAATAGACGGCGGGGGAGTAGCTGAAGCGGCAGGTAAAAAACGAGTCCAGCGTTTCCGCCGGGCAGGAAAGCGGCAGCGTCAGCAGGACCAGCAGACACAGGACAGAAAAGCGTTTTTTCACAGGGGATCCCTCCCGGAATATCTTCTGTCAGAATGATACCACAGAAAAGCGGAAGCGGCCCAGATTTGTTACATTCGGGAAAAAGAAAAAAGGCGCGGCGGCATACTGCGCCAGGAAGATGAGAACAAAAAAAACCTCCCCGCCGGAGCGGGGAGGCCTTTGCTATAAAGCCTTGTCAGTTTATCTGAATCTCAGATTACTTGACGCGGGGGGATTTGAAGTAGGTGCAGGGATACTTGATGCCCTTGACCTGCTTGCCGTGGCCCGGCGCATACCACTTGCCGAGGTTGTTGCCGCTGCCGGAAACAGCCTTCAGGGAGCCGTTCTTGTAGTATTCACCATAGACCACTTCGTCAGCGGTGTAGTGGTGGGCAGAAGCGATCACCGGGCTGGTGGGGTCAGTAGGATCAGCGTGGAAGTTGGTGCTGGGCATGTTGCCGGGGAGCTTGGTGATCATCGCGTCAGCGGGGTTCTTGTCAGACGGCCAGCTGAAGAGGTGATTCTCGAGCATGGTAACAGTGTTGGGAGCATAGGTGATCTTGTACACTTCGTTCTCGGTGGGCGCGAAGGAAATCCTGTAGGTAGCCAGGTTCTGCTTCGCATCGTTGCGCCATTCGGTCTCAACACGGACGATGGGGTTGCCGGCCGGATAGTCAGCGCAGACAGAGAAGGTGTAGTAGAAGGTGTCAAAGCGAATTTTGTGGGTCCGTTCGTAAGCGCTGGTGGAAGCGACGGTCACCCGTTCATACTTCACGGTGGTGGTAGCGCCTTCGAAGCCAGTGCGGAAGAAATCGGTTTCGGGCATCACATACTCGATGGAGGTGATGTTGCCAGCGCGGCCGAAGGAAATCTTTACTTCAGTGCCGTCTTCATAGGTCTTGCCGGCAGAGTAGGGATAGTCGCCGCCGGTCACGTGCCAGGTGGGCTTGCCGGTAATAGGATCGCAGGGGCCGCTGGCAGACCAGGTGCCAGGCTGACGCAGGTGGCCTTCCATAGAGGTCTGCGCATGGCCGTCTTCATCAATCTCCAGGTTCTCCCAGCCTTCGGCCCAGACAACGCCGGCCCAGTCAGGCTTGAAAGCATTGCCGTCGCCATCGGTGAACCAAAGATCGATGTCAGCGTCTTCCACAGCCAGGATGGGGCAGGGATTATCGCTTACATGTGCATCAGGATCAGCAGGATTGCCCCAAGTGGGGATGCTCTCGGTCTTGGTGCTCAGGAAGAACACTTTGTCCCAGATGTCATCGATCGTGGGGACATCACCGAGCTTGCCCAGCTTGGAGGGGATGAAGACGGAGGTGTCTTCCGCCAGCGCCATGGCCGACAGGGACATCACCATCAGCGCAACAAGAGCTACGCTCAGGATCCGGGTGATTTTCTTCATAGTGGTGTACCTCTCTTTTTTTTCGCCAACTTTGTTGGTTTGTACATATTATAGCTCCTTATCATTCTCTTGTCAATAGGTTTTTGGAAAAAATGTGATCAAATTATGAACGAACACCGGAAAATATGAACGAAATACATGCTTTCGAAACATCTGTTCATTTTTTCCTGCCGCGGCTGAAATTTCGAGAACATCTGATGGAGCAGGGAAAAGAATGATTTGGGATGCTGAAACGGATATACAGGCAGAGAGAATTTAAAATAGAAGGAGCGGAAATTCCGAAAACGACGGAAAGAAGAAAAACGGACAGGAATTCTGCCGGGATTTTACCGCCGGCAAATATGGCGTATAAATGAATAAAAAATGACCGGCCGAGTCTGAGCAGAACGGGAAAGAAGATCCGGAGGATGAACCGCCGCCGGCGGAAGCGGAGAACGGACACATAAGAAGGATACCTGTGAATCTATCTTTCACATGGTTAAAGACAGCGGATAAACAGCTGCCGGCAGGTTGGAACCTGAACCGGGATACTGGCTGAATGTGAAGAAAAAGGATACAGGCGGAACGGGCTTATGCGTTCTTTAAATTTTTTAAAGCTGCTGCATTGCCTGATAAACTCATGAGTCGGAAAAGAAAAGAAGTTCATCTGCCTGGGCGGAACGGGAACGACACGATGTCCGGGATTTTCTGAGCCCGGCATCAGATAAAGGAGAAAATGCGCCCGGTGGTGTATTCTCAGCAGGAGATATTGTCCGGGCCGGCGGTTACAAACCGGGACCGGCCGCCCGGCAGATCGATTAACGCCTTTGTAAAACAGAGGTTTTTTTCTTATGATGAGGCTCGCAGAATGCGGCCCGGCTTTGTTCCGGCGGCTAAGCAGCCTGTCCGGTTTCTTCATGACCTGACGTCATAACTGATTCCATGGTAAGGGGAAGGCAGGCGTGTAGCGGATGAACGGCAAAGAGTCGGTACAAAGAGGTACTCACAGATGTGTATATAGGTTATGTGCAAACCAGGCATATGGATTTACCAAAGGGTGGTTTATCAGCGGGTCCTGCAGGCACTGATAAACGGTATCTGAGATTTTAGACTGATCTCTGATAAAACTGCTGAATCCGGTGCACATCTTTGACGATTCCTCTGCGTCTTTCCGCAGTCTGCCCGCCTGCTGTTCGGTGATCAAGTACCGGGACTTTACAGGCTACGGGGAAGAACATCATCGTCACGCCTGCGGCTTGCTACCACCGGGGCCTGCCGGCCCGTCCTTGCTGAAAACAACCTGGGGCATGCGGCCCGCTGCTCGGTAAGAATGATCCACCGGCTCATTCTTCGGGCTCTCACAGCCCACCGGACAGTTTTCCGGGCGCTGCGGACCCCAAGAGGAGAAGGCCTTTGGATGCCCGCGGGTACGCTTCCGGCCGGTTTCCTTGATAAATCACAAAAGCTGCGTACAATCTTTTAGCATTTTTTGGTATTAGACTTTCTTTATAGCCAGAATGGATCATTTGATGCCGGACTGGCTTCTGTTCCGAGACTGATCCGGGCTGCCGCGTATTTCGGCCTTATGAACATACAGAAAAGCTCCCCGCCGATATGGCGGGGAGCAGAATGCCTTGTTAATTACTTTACGCGGACGGACTTGAAAGAAGAGAGAGGCTTGAGGCCCTTGACTTCCTTGCCGTGGCCGGGCTTGTACCACTTGTTGATCTTGTTGCCGCTGCCGGTAACAGCCTTCAGTTCGCCGTTCTTGTAGTACTCGCCGTAGATGGGTTCGTCGGCGGTATAGTGATGGACGGAGAAGAGGACTTTGCCGGAAGCATCAACGACGTTTTCGCTGGGCGCGTTGCCGGGGAGCTTCACGATGGCATCATCCGGAGGATTGCTGTCCATCGGCCATTTGTAGTCCATATGGTTTTCAACCAGGGTGGCGGTGCTGGGCGCGTAGGTGATGACGTAGGTTTCGGTCTCGCTGGCGGCATAGGAGATCTTGTAGGAAGCCAGCTTGTTCTTTTCGTCGTTGCGGTAGACAGCGGAAACACCGACGATGCTGTTGCCAGCGGGATAGGTGGCGGTCACGGTAGAAATATACCACATGGTGATCTTGGCATCTTTCGGATCGGAATCGCCCATGATGGTAACAGGCTCATAGCGGATCACAGTGGAGCAGCCTTCCATACCGGTCTGGAAGAAATCTTCCTCGACGGTGTAGTCGACGTAGTTGATGTGACCGTTGCGGCCGTACTGCACGGAGACGGGGCCTTTGCCGGCCATGTAGGCGTAGTCGCCGCCGGTCACGTGCCAAGAGGGCTTGCCGGTGATAGGATCGCAGGGGCCGCTGGCAGACCAGGTGCCGGGCTGACGGAGATGGCCTTCCATGGAGGTCACGGCATAACCGTTGTCATCCACTTCCAGGTTTTCAAAGCCTTCCGCCCAGATGACGCCGGCCCAGTCGGGCTTCTTGGAGAACTGGAGCTCGATCACAGCGTCTTCCACGATGCCGGTGTTCTGCACATACGCATGCGTATAGCGATCCTTGCAGGTGGTGCTCATGACCGGGTTGCCGAATTCGTCAAACATCGGGGCGCTTTCGGTGTGCGTCTTCAGCGAAATGATGTAGGCGGGACGATCCGGCAGGTTCAGCTTGGCGATTCTGTCGGGAATGTAGACAGTGCCTGTCGGCTCAGCCAGCGAAACCGCCGACAGAGACAGCACCATCATGACAGCCAGAGCAACGCTCACAATGCGTGCGATCTTTTTCATAATGCTTACCTCTCTTTTCTAAAGCCCAACTGAGTTGGTTTGACTTTATTATAATGGCCATTTTACGGATTGTCAATAGGTTTTTGGAAAAAATATGAGCAAATTATGAACGCCGCGCTTCACAATCGTGCTTTGCGGATAAAAGATCAGCAAATTGTGAATTCCAAAATCACGTAAGGGCTGAAAGAAATACCGAATAAATAAAAATATAAGTAATGAAGAAATACAGCGGAAAATGAGTCGGAGGCATGGATCGGCAGCCAAAGGACAGCAAAGCGGACGATAAAAAGATATCGTCGCTGTCAGACCGGGAGCAAAGGAAAGAGCGGAAGAAACCACCGTAAATGGTTTTCTTCCGCTCGTGGGGCAGGTTCCGCGCGGCAAAGGGCAACTCAGTTACCGGCCGGCGAGTACCCGCAGAGGATGAAAGATCAGGTTTTTCTCTGTTTTACCAGTCGGGATTTTCCCAATCTTCCCAATCTTCCCAATCCTCCCAGTCTTCCCATTCATCGTAAGTATCATCATAGTAATAATCCCATCCGTCTCCGTTCTGGTACCATCCGTTTGTTTCGTCTTCCGGGTCTTCAGTGGGGGCAGGGGTCGGAGAAGGCGTGGGGGAAGGCGTAGGACTGGGCGTGGGGGATGGAGAGGGAGTGGGCTCCAGGCCGGGATAGGTCGGATAGGGCTTGATCTTTGGATTGCTTCCAATCATAAACTGTTTGAGGGAGGTGCTGGTTGCGCCGAGAACACGAATATTGGAGGCCACGATATAGAAGATATTGCCCTGAGCGTCCTGTACGATCAGCCACTTCACGCCGTTGGCGTCAATGCACTCCCCGATTACCGTTAATGTCGTATTGGCAGGCAGCATGCCGGCAGGGTTGGAGGGAGAAGGACCGGGAAAAATGGGCTTCGGCACAAGTATGATGATTGTAAAAGGCCTCAGCACGGGGTAGACTCTGGGTCTGCGCCTGGGGGTGCCCTGACTGGGTCTTGAGTTGCCGGAGTTGGGATTGGACCCAGTATTAGGATTGGAACCGGAGTTGGGAGCGGTGCTGCCCGGGGCGGGCGTGGAAGCGTTGGAAGAAGGCCCGGATGGATTCTGAACCGTCAGTGAGTCTTCATAGGATTGATTGATGGCTTCAATGACCGCGGCCGCAGTGACGGTGGCGGAGGTGTAGCCGTCGATCTGCTCCAGGGAAACGGGCGGCTGCAGCCCCACGAACTGCTGCTGGAACCCCTTGCTCAGCACCTGATCGGCCCGCTGTTCGTTGAATTCCCGTTCCCCGATGCTGATCCAGCCGATCCGCCGGTCGCCGGAAAGGGCGAAATCCACGCTGACGTAGCTGTTATAGCCAAAGGCTTTCGAGCTGATGATCGGGCCGGCGGGAGCGGAGGCGTCCGGGGCGTTTCCCCCGGAGGCGCCGGAGCCGGTGTCATAAACGTTCTGCGGAAGATCGGTCAGGTTCACCTGAACGTCCCCAAAGTAAAGCCCGTCCGTGTACAGGCCCAAGGGGTCGATGGTCGTGTCCGGGTCCGCGACGCAGCGGAACGTGTACGCGCCTTTGGCCGTGCCGGGCAGGGCGCGGAAGGTGACCGGAACGGGGTAACCCAGCTGCAGGCCGCCCTGGTCCATGACGATCGCTTTGTTTTTCCGTATGGTCTCATTCGGAATGAGTTCAAAAGCGGAAGCGTCATATTCGATCTGGACGGTGGCGTTGGCCACGAAGTTGGGGTTATCCGAGACTTCGAAAATGATTTCAAACACATGGTCCGGATACACTTCCATGAACTGGACGGAAGCGGCCTGCGCGCGCGGACCGGTCTGCAGCCCCGCAATGCTCGTCAGACAGGTGACTGTGAGAACCGCCGCAAGCAAAATGGATAGTTTCTTCACCGGGAAGCCTCCTTTATATTGAAGTTGATAATATATTTTATACTTTTATCCGCACAGATGTCAACAAAGAAATCATCAGATGCCGAAAAAGGGCCACCCATATTTTCATGACAGTAACATCCGGCTGAAATTTTGAAGAAAAAATGAACAGAATTTTAATATTGCCGTAACACACCTGTCAAGGGCTGCGGTTTACGAACATGGGAAATTATGGTATACTGATAGGGCGTGAAAAGGCAGGTGGAATGTATGGATTTTCTGTCAGTGATCACAGCAAAGAAGCTCGGACAGGAGCTTTCCGCAGATCAGATCGGGCTCTTTGCCCGGGGCGCGGCGGACGGCAGCATACCGGATTACCAGCTGGCGTCGCTGCTGATGGCCATCCGCCTGAACGGCATGACCCCGCGGGAGACCAATGACCTGACGATGGCCATGGCCCGCACGGGGGATATGCTGTCGCCCGAGGTGGGCGGCATCCCGGTGGACAAGCATTCCACCGGCGGCGTGGGGGACACCACGACCCTGGTGCTGGCGCCGCTGGTCGCCGCCTGCGGGGGCAAGGTGCTCAAGATGAGCGGCCGGGGGCTGGGCCATACCGGCGGCACCATCGACAAGCTGGAATCCATCCCCGGCATGCGGGTTTCCCTGCCGGAGGAGAAATTTGTGGGGATCGTGCGGGACATCGGCTGCGCGGTCGTCGGGCAGAGCAGGGAGCTCGCCCCGGCGGACAAGCGCCTGTACGCGCTGCGGGACGTGACGTCCACCGTGGACTCGATCCCCCTGATCGCCTCGAGCATCCTGAGCAAGAAGTTTGCTTCCGGCGCCCGGGCGATCGTGCTGGACGTCAAGTTCGGCTCCGGCGCGATCATGGACACGATGGACAAGACCCTGGCGCTGGCGCAGGCCATGGTGGACATCGGCACCCTGGCCGGCCGGCAGGTGATCGCCGTGATCTCCTCCATGGAGGAGCCGCTGGGCACCCACATCGGAAACGCGCTGGAAGTCAAGGAGGCCATCGACATCCTGTCCGGCCGGGCGGGGGGCGACCTGAAGGAGGTTTCTCTCTTCCTGGGGGCGCAGATGCTGGTCGCCTCGAAGGTATGCCCGGATGAGCAGAGCGCGCTGGCGCGCCTTGCGGAAGCGCTGGAAAGCGGGGCCGGCCTGCGCAAGCTCAAAGAGATGATACGGGCGCAGGGCGGGGACGACCGGGTCTGCGACGACGTATCCCTGCTGCCGCAGGCGCCCTTCATCGTGCCCGTTCCCGCGGACAGGGGCGGTTATCTCGCCCGTATGGATACCGCGGCCCTGGGCAATGCCGCCCAGGCGATGGGCGCCGGGCGCCGCACGAAAGAGGATGTCATCGATCCCGCGGTGGGCATCGTGATGAACAAGCGGCTGGGGGACCGGGTATCGCCCGGCGAAGCGCTGGCCACGCTGCACGCCCGCACGGAAGAAAGCGCCGGACTGGCAGCGGACGCGGTGAAGCGGGCGCTGAGTTTCTCGGACGCGCCGGCGGAAAAGCCGAAGCTGGTCTACGCGGTCATCACCCGGGACGGGATCCGGAAACTGTAATGATCGGAGGGCGGCATGTTCGTGAAGCGGGCGGCGCTGAGCCTGGCCATATCTGTTATAACCATATCTATTATAATAGGAAGCTTTCCGTTCTTTTCCCGGGCGGAAGGGGCGCCGCTGACTCCGGAAGAACTGACCGCGTACGCGGACTCGGTCCGCGCCATGGCGGAAACGGACGGCTTTTACAACGCGGAGGCGGCGGCCGGCGGCTACACGCTTCGTTTCAAGGATTTTGAACTGTATGCCAGCGCCCCGCGGCTTTCGGCCGATACGGCCATCCGGGCTGTGCGGCTGGATACCCTGCCCGAAGACGGGGAGGATTTCCGGGATCCCAGGGGCGTCTGCATCGGCATGACGCTGGAAGAGGTCCTGTCCCGCTACCCGCTGGACAACCCCGCCCTGGCCGGCACCCGGGAGGAAGCCTGCCTGTGCGCGCGGGGCGCGGTGCCCGGCACCGCCTTTACGGGCGTTCTGTACCGGGACGGGCAGACGATCCGGTCCGTCCTGTACACCCTGTACGCCGTTTCCCCGGGCGGTATGGCCGCCTGGTCGGTGGAGTACCGGTTCTTTTCCGGGGCGGTCACGCTGATCGACGTATACACCGCGCCGGAGGAGATTTCCCTGCGGGCGGCGCAGGAGCGTTTCGGGACCTGCCGCGACCTGCTGCTTAAAAATGAGTATTCCGCTTATCTGCCTGCCTCTCAGGCGCGGCCGGCGGAGCCCTTCGGGGCGGAGGATCTGCTTTTCTCCGGGCTGGATTTTCTGCGCCTGACGCCGGAAACGGCCGGGAAGATCCTGGGCGGCCGCTATGAGGAAACCTGGGTGGCCGACGGCGGCGAATGGCTGCAGACCCTGTCCTGGCAGGGGATTTCGGTGACCTTTGTCTGTGATGAAAACCGGCAGCCGCTGTTTGCCGGGAGCCTGTTCCTGGAGGAAGACCTGCTGGAGGGCCCGCGGGGGCTGATGCCCGGCTGTCTTTTGTCCGATATCCTGTCCCGCTTCCCCTGTGATGAAGCGGCGTTTTCCGGAACCGCGGCGGATCTGTACCGGCTGGACGACGATCAGTACGGCCAGCTGGAGCAGCCCGTCGACGGGGTGGCGACGGTCCGTTACGTGTGCGCGGCTGGCGGCCGCCGGGTGCTGCTGCGGCTGTATACCGAAGGCGGCGTCCTCAAAAACCTGACGCTTCAGGTGATCCGTTCCTGACCCGGGCATGTCTGTTTTTTCCCGGGCAAAGCGAATCCAAGAAAGGGTGTTTCCCGAACGTCTTCGGGAAGCGTCCCCGGAGGCTGATTTATGAAGATTGATCTGACCTGTCCTGTCGAGCTGTGGCATTTTAAAATGCCGACGGCGGAGGACCCGAACTGCACGGTCCAGCTGTACAACCTGTCTGATAAGACGGTGGTCAGCATCCAGGCCTGCTATCTGTGCTACGACGAAGAAGGGGACCAGACCGCCCGCCATGTGGAACGGGTGCAGGGTCTGAGCGCCCCGACCCACTGCGCGTTTGAAATGTCGGTGGAGGTGGAGGAAGGCGTCGAGGCCGCGGGCATGGAGCTGCTGATCGAAAAGGTCTGGTTCGAGGACGGCACGATCTGGCGCAGGGGGCTGACGCAGATGACGGATTACGCCCTGCCTGCCCCGCCGGACCCGAAACGGCTGGCGATCCTGCAGCAAATCGCCGGGGCGGACGCCACCGGCTATCCTTCCGACCAGGGCAGCGTCTGGGTCTGCATCTGCGGACGCCCCAATCCCAGTTCCTTTGAAACATGCAGCCGCTGCCAGCGGGACAAGCACGACGTATTCACCGCCTGCAACGAGGGCGCCATCGAAAAAATCTACTACGACATAGAGAGCGCGGAGGAGGAAAAGCAGCGCGCCATCCGTCAGCAGGAAGAAGAAAAGGAACAGCAGGAGGCCGACCGGCAGAAGAGGAGCAGGCAGCGCGCCAAGGTGATCACCACGGTGCTGATCGTGCTGGTGCTGCTGGCCGCCGCCGCGTACGGCGTGATCTTTCATCTGGTGCCCTGGTACCGCTATACCAACGCCGTGCGGGACCTTAACAACCTGAGCTACTCCTCCGCCCGGCAGACCTTTGTGGAGCTGGGCGATTACGCCGATTCCCCCACCATGATCATGGAATGCGACTACCGGGAGGCGCAGGCCGCCCTGGCCGGGGATACCTATACCTCCCTCCGGGCAGCGCAGGAAAGCTTCCTGGCCCTGGGGGACTACAAAGATTCCGCCGCCATGGCCCGGCAGGCTGTGTACCAGCAGGCGGAAAAGCGCCTGAACGCGGGCGATTACGACCAGGCCTACGAACTGTACGGCACCATCGACACCTATCTGGATGCCGCCGCCAAGCAGAAACTGTGCGTTTACCGCCGCGCCTTCTCCCGGATGGATAACGGGGATTACGAGGCCGCGCGGGAGGATTTCCTGTCCCTGGGCAGCTATCAGGACGCGGAGACCCAGGCCATGGAGTGCCTCTATCAGCCCGCGCTGATCGCCATCGAGGAAGGCCGTCCGCTGGCGGCTATTGAGCCGCTGGAGACGCTGGGGGATTACCGAAACAGCGTCCTCAAGCTCAAGGAAGCCTACTATGAAACCGGCGTGATCTTCTTTGACGAAGGCATCTACGACGAGGCGGCGGAATACTTCCTGCAGGCGGGCGATTACCGCGACGCCTTCCGGTACGCCACCCGCTGCCTGTATCAGCCGGCGGTGGAGGCGCAGGAGGCCGGCTTATATCTGGAAGCCGCGGCCGCCTTTGAAAAGATCACCACCTACGAGGATTCGCTGGAGCGGATGAAGCAGTGCTACCTGCTGGCCGCCGAGCAGCGGCTGGACGGCGGGGATTATGCCGGCGCCCTGGAGCTGCTGGCCAAGGTGCCGGACGCGGAAGGCGCGGAGGAGCTGCGCAGGGAGTGCCTGTACCGCCCCGCGGTGGCCATGCTCAACGAGCAGGAATACGCCGGCGCCCTGGAACTGCTGACCCAGATCCCGGATTACAAGGACGCGGCGGAAATGATCAGCGCGATCCGCCTGCAGCTGGCCCGTGCCGCGCTGGAAAATGACGATTACGAAACCGCCGTCGCCATGCTGGCCCCCCTGGAAAAGACCGAGGAAACCGAAGCCCTGCTGCGGGACGCCCGCTACAGCTACGCCCAGGCCCTCATCCAGGCGGAAAACTACAAGGAAGCCCGGGCCGTGCTGGCGGAGCTGGGCGACTATGAAGACAGCAAAGCCGAGTACCGGCGCGTGACCTATCTGCTGGCCCGCCAGTGCCTGGAGCAGGAAAACTGGCAGGAGGCGCAGGCCTATCTGGAAGACATTCCGGACGAACCCGACGTCGCCGAGCTCCTGCAGGAGGTCAAGTACCAGCGCGCGTCGGCCGCTGTGGAAAGCGGGGATTATCAGACCGCGTATGACCTCTTCGGCCAGATCCGCGGGTACCGCGACGCGGACGACCGGTACCGGGAGGCCGGCTATACGCTGGCGGGACAGCTCCGGGACGCCGGGGAATTCACCCGGGCGGGCGCGGTCTATGAATCCCTGGGGGCTTACCGGGACGCTCAGACGCTGGCCCGGGAAAGCTACGACAGCGTGTACAAGGCCGCCTATGAAGCCGCCCGCGCCGCTTACCAGGCCAAGGACTGGGAAGGCGTGCTGAAGGCCGCCGAAGGGCTGGATGTCGCGAGCGCCGGCGGCGAATACTCCGACTTCCTGGCCATGTGGCGCGAGGCCGCCTATCTGACCGCCGAAGCGCTGTACAACCAGCAGCGGGACATTGAAGCCTACGCCTACTACAAACAGCTGGAAGGCTACCGCGACGTATCCACCAAGAAGCTGACGCGCCAGGTCTACTACCTGTTCGGCAGCTGGAAGAGCCAGACCGGCGATACCTTTGAGTTCCGGGAGGACGGCGTCTGCGTGATCAACGGCAAGCGCCTGTTCTACCGCGCGCACCGCTACACCGTGCGCTGCGGGGAATCCGTCGACGACCTGTCCATTACCTACCAGATCGTCAACGCCCGGGAAAAGACGCTGACCCTGCAGGGCACGTCCAAGGGCAACAAACAGACCTACCGGATGAACCGGGTGGAAACGCCGGTCGAGGAATAACCGCCGGATCCAACATCATACGGCGGACCGGAAAAGAAACGCTCCCTTCACGGGCGGCAGGAAAACCTGCCCGCGAAGGGAGCGTTTCATACTGATTTTCATCTAGAACATGTGCAGATGTGGGATGGATTTTGCGTCAG
>CAMJXZ010000029.1 GCA_946409855.1 uncultured Clostridia bacterium
CACCCTGGAAGACAAGAGCCTGGGCTGCACGCAGAAGGGCGGCACGGGCGAGGTGCAGGACGTGCTGCAGTACTGTGAGCACGTTCATCACAAGGGGCTCAACCTCGTGTACGGCCCGGGCAACGACCTGTGCGCCATCACCGCGCTGATGGCCGCCGGCGCGCACCTGGTGCTGTTCACCACCGGCCGCGGCACGCCCGTCGGCGCCCCGATCCCCACCGTCAAGGTGGCGACCAACACCGCGCTTTCGGAAAAGAAAAAGAACTGGATCGACTTTAACGCCGGCGTCCTGGCCCAGGGCGGCACGATGGAGGAGACCACGGAAGCGTTCTTCCGCAAGATCCTGGCCGTCGCTTCCGGCGAAAAGACCCGCTCGGAAGAAAACGGCTACCGGGAGATCGCCATCTTTAAAGACGGCGTCACCCTGTAAGGGGCAGGGCCCGGGAAGAAACCTCATCCGGCCCTCCGGGCCACCTTCGAGGGGAAGGCGACATTCGTGCCCGGCGGGTCCAAAAGCCTTCCCCGCTGGGGAAGGTGGACTGCGAAGCAGGCCGGATGAGGTTTCTCGTTGAACTGATACTGGTTTTCACCTAATCCATGCACATCTGTGGGTGCCTTTTGCGCCATCTCTGTGTCTTCCGGGGCCTGCCGGCCCGCTGTTCGGTGAAAATGATCCACTGGATCATTTTCCGGGCCCTCACAGCCCTCGCCGACCTTCGGGTACGCTTTCGGATGCCTTCCTTGATCTGACGCAAAATCCATCCCACATCTGCACATGTTCTAGATGAAAATCAGTATGAATTCATTTTATGTGCCCTGCCCTGTAAGATCAATGCATCGGAAAGGGGAAAACAAATTGAAAAAATGGTTTTGTCTGCTGCTGTCGCTGACGCTGCTGCTGGGCTGCATGGCGGCGCCGGCCGGCGCGGATACGGGGATGTACGAACGCATCCTCCAGAAAGTCCGTCCCACGGCCACGCCCGAACCGGCGGCGGAAGAAGAAACGGCGCCGCCTTCCGGAACGCCCGTGCCGGAAGTGTCCGGGCCGGAAGCGTCCGCGCCGGAAACGGAGGAACCCGCCGGGAAGGATGCCCCGTCGGACGCTGAGCCGGACGGGTTTGCCGGCGGGTACATCCGGGTGCCGGCCGGTACCCCTGCCTACGGCAAGGTGAACGCCGCGTCGCCGGCCGGGTATTTTGCCGAAGACGCCCATGCCTGGGCGGATCCCGCCGGGCGGGGATGGGCGAAAATCTCCTTTGCGGACAAGGCGAAAAAATCCGTCCGGACGCTTTATCTGCCCCTTGCCGGCGTGAAGGTCCTTTCCGGCGCGGAAACCACGAAGCTGACGGTTTCCCTGATGATGGCCAAAGCGGCCAAGCAGGACGGCCATTATCTGCCGACCGCGAAATTTTCGGAAGCCTCCGGTACCGCGGTGCCCAAAGTGACCCCGACGCCAAAACCCACCCGGGTGCCCGCGCCCACCGACGCGCCGCCGGCGCCGACCGCTCCGGCCGCGCCGACGGAGGAGCCGACCGGCTTTGCTTCCTGTTATCTGTCGATTCCCGCCGGAACGGAAGGATACGCGAAGGCCGCCCTGTCCGCCCGCGTCGGGTATTTCCCGAAGGCCGCCACCGTGTACGCCGAAGAAATGGGAAACGGGTGGTTCAGGGCGTATTACGCGGATACCGCGACCAGGAAGGCCGCTTCCGTCTGCATCTGTCCCGCGGAATTCAAGGTGCTTTCCGGTACCGAAACCGAGAAAATGACGGCGCTGCTCCTTCTGGCCAAAGCGCCGGTCCGTGACGGCCATCCGCTGGCCAACGCGGAGTTTAAAAAGACATCCGGGACGATGACGCCCTCCCCGACGCCCGCGCCGGCCCTGTCGGTCGCTGTCAGCGTCAGCGCCTGGGAGGTCAGCCTGGGCGACCAGGTGGTTTTGACCGCTTCCGTGCAGGGGGCGGAAGGGAAAAACGTCCTCTGGCAATGGGAGTGCAGCCTGGACGGACGGTCCGACTGGAAGTCCCCGGGGCTGCCGGGCGAACAGACCGAGACCCTGTCCTTCGGGGCGACGAAGGGGCTGCTGGCCTTTTCCTACCGCTGCAGGGCCGTCGTCGGCAAAAAGACCCTGTACAGCGAGCCGGTCAAAGTCCGCTGGGACGGCACACAGGCAATGCCGGTGTACCGGGCGCTTCTGATCGGCCAGAGCAATTACGCGGCGCCGCTGTCCCGCCTGACCGGCACCGTCCACGACGCCAACACCATGGCCGGCATGCTGAGCGGCCTGACCAATTCCTTCAGCACCCGCGTGGTGACGGACCGCACCGCTTCCCAGATCCGGTCGGACATCCGTTCCGCCTTTGCCGGCGCGGCCCCGCGGGATGTATCCCTGCTGTTCTACAGCGGCCACGGCTGCGCCGACGAAGGCGCGGAGCGGGGCGCGCTGATGGGCGTGGACGGGTCGAAGCTGACCATGGCATCCCTGGCCAGGGAGCTGAGCCAGGTCAGCGGCCGGGTGATCGTGGTGTTCGACAGCTGCTACAGCGGCGCTTCGGTCAGCGAAAAGGGAAGCGTCAGCGAAGAAACGCTGTCCGCCATCCTCTCCGGCGTGGTATCGGCTTTTTCCTATTATAATAAGCGGTCTTCGGACGTGAAGGCCGGCGAACTGGCGGACGGCAAATTCGTTGTGCTGGCCGCGGCCAGGATCGACGAACTGTCCGGCGAAACGCGGATCAACGGCTACCGCTGCGGGATATTCACCTACGCGCTGACCATGGGCATGGGCTGTAGCTATCCAAGCGGCGCCTATATGGGCGTCATGCCCGCGGACGACGGGGACCTGCAGGTGACGCTGGGAGAAATCTACCAGTACGCCTACCGGGAAGCGCTGCGGCTGTATCCCATGCAGCACGCGGTCTGCTACGGCAACCGGGCGGAGGTGCTGTTCAGCCGGAAGTAGCCGGCGGACGGCGCGGGCGGTCCGTGCCGGGGAATGTGCCGAAAATTACAGAAATTCGCAAATAAAATTTCACATCCGTAACATAATTCATAATTTGCGCAAAAACAATGACCTACATTTGAGCGGCTGTTCCCATTGCGGGGACAGCCGCTTTTTGCGAAAACACTTGATAAATACAAGGTTTTAACCGGCTTTCCGGGATGCGGAAAGAATCGGCGGAGGAAAAAATCATATTACGGAATTATTACAAAAAACAAAACGAATTGTTAACTAATATGAAATATTAAGAAACAATGAACAAAAAAGGTTGAAAAATCACGAGATTGATATATAATAAAACTGCCATAAAAGTTGAGGCACTTCTTTTCGTGTACCGATTCGTTATGGCAGACCGGCGGGAGATGACAATTTGTTGCTGAAATATGACAGATTGGTGTCATTTCCCGCCCAACCAGCCGGGCGCGGGAGCGTCCGGACAGAAAAAACGCAATTTCCGGGCCTGCAGGGAGTTTCCCTCTTCCGTTTGACTGAATATGAGCAATCCTTCAGCAGGGCGTGCTGCAGCCATTGCAGAGTAGGAGTAGAAGCTATGAGGAAAAACATCAGCCTGATCGTCACCTTCCTGGCCGTACTGGCATTGTGCGCTGCGGGGCCGGGTCTGTTCGGCGCGGGCGGCGGGAACGCCGCGCTGGCCGAACGGGGCGGGAGCTCCGCCGGTTATACGGTGGATTATACCTGGCAGGGTGCCACTTACTCTGTGCGGGGCCAAAGCAGCTGCGCCCTGAACAGCATCCTGTACCGCCTGGGCATCAGCGGGGAGACCGAGCACGTCCGGCTGGATCTTGCGGCCGGCGACGAGATCGAAGGCGCGCTGACGCTGTCCAGGGAAGGAAACGACTGGTATCTGACCAGCAGGGTCCCCTTTGACAGCACCTACCTGCTGACGGCTGTGGTGGACGGACAGAACGTTGTGCTGAAAGTGACCGACGCGGTGATGGAGGACAGCTCTTCCGCGTTTGAACTGCGCCACGGCCCCCAGGAAAGGCTGATTGTCCGCTTTACCGACGAACAGGGCGAACCCATTGATTTCTCCCTTGTGGAAGGGCATTATTATCTGGCCGGCTATGTGACCGTCAACGGCACGGTGGGGACGAAGCGCGTCCCCCTCACCTACGGGCGTCTGATGGAGGTTCAGGGCGATACCGCGGTGGAGGAAGCCGCGGAAGACGCCGGTCTGCGCTGGTCGTCCTTCACCGGCTACGGCTACGCGCAGGGATATACCCTTTCTTCCTATGTGTTTGAAGAAAAATACAGCCCCTCCGGCAATTTCGGCCTCTACGTCCACGGGCAGGACAGCGCGCTGACGCTGACCATGGATGAGGAAGGCACCATCGCCGGCGGCAGGATGCTGGGCGTGGGCGACCCGGTGGGGGCCTACGTGATCCGGCGGATCGACAATGAAGAAACCGCTCCGGAAGCAAACGGCATCCGGAACCTGACCGTCACCTACGTGCTGGGCGGGGCAGGGGCCGCGTCTGAAGCGGCGGCCGAAGAAGCGCCTGAAGAAGAAGAACCCGCCGCCGAAGCGGCCCAGGAAGAGCCCGCCGCCGAACCGGCCGCGGCCGAAGTGAAGGAAGCCATGCCGGTGCCGGTGGTGACGGAAGAAGAACTGCCCGAAGCCGCGCCGGAAGAAGCCGCGCCCGAAGCAGAGCCCGAAGCCGGAGTGAAGCAGGCCGTGCCGGTGCCGGTGGTGGCGGAAGAAGAGCTGCCGGAAGAAACCGCGGCTGAGGAGGAACCCGCCGCGGCGTCCGCGAAGGATGCCCTCCATGAGGTGACGATCGTAGAGGCGGTTCCCGATGCGCCGGAAGAAGTGCCGACCGTCGAATACCCCATCGTCAAGGTATGGCGTGACGAAAACAACCGGGACGGCGTCCGTCCCGAATATGTCCTGGTGCAGCTGTACGCCGACAAGCAGCCCTGCGGGGAGCCCGTGAAGCTGACCGGCGGCAATACCGAGATGTACTGGCCGTATACCTTTACCGGCCTGCCCCAGTTCAGCAGGAGCGGCAAAGAGATCGTCTACGAAGCCAGGGAAATCGCCCTGGGCGACCTGGTCTGGCGGGACGGCGTCGCGCCGGGCTGGTACAGCGGAAACGCCCTGCTCTACACCTCCTGGTACGAGGCCGGGACCAAAGAGGTCAACGGCCGGCACCAGCTGGTCAACCAGCACGAGATCGAGCGGATCGATATTGAGGTAGTGAAGTCCTGGGCGGACGTCAGCAACCGGGACGGCGTCCGGCCCACCTCCGTCACCCTGACGCTGTACGGGGACGGTTATCCCATGCAGGAAAACGGCAACGCCGTGACCGTGACCCTGAACGGCGTGGCGGAAACGGGCCTGCCGGACGTGGAGCGCGGTGAAAAAGCGCCCTGGGTCGCGACCTTTGCCCACCTGCCCAAATACAGGCCGGGCGAAGTCCGCCAGGAAATCGTCTATGGTGTCCGGGAAACGTCCATGTCCACCAGCGGCACCTACTGGCGCAGCACCGACGGCCTCAAGTGGACCTGCAGCCTGTCCGCCAACCCGTACGTGTCCTCCGGCTGGGCCACGAAGGAAAACAATTTCCGGATCACCAATACCTACCAGCCGCAGACGACCGGCGTGACCCTGGTCAAGGTCTGGGAAGACGGGGACAACCGGGAAGGCCTGCGTCCGGCGTCGGTGGAAGCGGTGCTGCTGCGCAACGGCGAAAAGGTGGATACCTTCGTCCTGAGCGAGCAGAACCACTGGACCGTGTCCCGCAAGGGCCTGTATAAATATGAAGACGGCGAGCTGATCCAGTACACCTGGCAGGAAAGCCCGGCGGAGTACTATCAGGAAGACGCCGAAGCCCGGAAGGCGGAACTCAGCGAGGACGGCAGCGAGACCGTCACCACCATCGTCAACACCCTGGACGGGGCGCTGACCCGGGTCAGCGTCCGCCACGTCTGGAACGACAACGCGGACGAGGACGGTCTGCGCCAGGAGACGGTTGTCCGGCTGATGAAGCAGGCGGGCGCGGGCGAAGCGTCCGTGCAGGCCTCCGCTGTCCTGGGCACCGCGGATACCGCGGAGGGCCAGTGGTCCGTCACCTTCGAAAATCTGCCCGTCTACGATAAGGGCGAGATCGCCGTTTATTCCGTGGAAACGGACGCGCCGGAAGGCTACACGGCCGAAATCACCGGCAGCGCGGAAGAGGGCTTTGTCATCGTCTACACCCACGTTCCGCAGAAGCTGGCCGCCTCCGTGCTCAAGCGCTGGGCGGACAAGGACAATCAGGACGGCAAGCGTCCCGCTTCCGTGACCGTTGTCCTGTACGCGGACGGGGAAGCCGCCGCCACCGCCGAACTCAGCGACGGGAACAACTGGGGCGCGGCCTTCATCGAAATGCCGGTCTACCGGGCCGGGAAGAAAGTCGTTTACACGGTGGAAGAACTGCTGCCGGACGGCTGGACGAAGAACAAGGACGTCTGGCAGTACGGCGAGGACGCGGACAGCCGCTACACGGAAACCGTGTCCGGCGACGCGGAAACCGGCTTTGTCATCGTCAACACCCATGAGCCGGTGCTGACGGACGCGTCCGTCTCCAAGACCTGGGTGGACGAAAACAACCGCGACGGCGTCCGCCCGACGGAACTGGACGTGACCCTGTTGGCCAACGGGGAACCCCTGGAAACCTACACCCTGACCCGCGGCCGCAACTGGAAGATGACGGTCAGCCGCCTGCCCAAGTATGAAAACGGGCAGGAGATCGCCTATACCTGGGCCGAGGACGAAACGGCTATGGGCAGCGGCTACACCCCGGCGGAAACCAGATACGACCCCGACGCCCGCATGACGGAGTTTGTCAACACCTACAGCCCCGAGACGGTGGACGTCACGGTGGTCAAGGTGTGGTATGACCACGACAACGCGGCCGGGAAGCGGCCGGCCCAAATCACGGCGGCCCTGAGCAACGGCATCGAAACCGTCGAAACCGTGACCCTGAGCGAGGACAACCGCTGGTCCGCGACGGTCTCCGGCCTGCCCAGGAGCGCGGACGGCAAGGAGCTTACCTACACCTGGACGGAGGATACCGAGGTCCTGCCGGAAGGCTATACCCTGAGCGGTATTTATACCGAGGGCCGCGTCACCACCATCACCAACACCTACAGCCCGGACAGCACCGCCCTCTCCGTGCGCAAGGTCTGGGACGACAAGAACGACCAGGACGGCATCCGTCCCGCCTCCGTGACCGTCGTTCTGCTGCGCAACGGCACCGAGGTCGAAAGCTACGAGCTCAATGAGGAAAACAGCTGGTTCTGCGCCGTTTCCGAACTCCCGAGGATCACGGACGGCACGCTGAACGAGTACACCTGGCAGGAAAAGACGCCGGAAGGCTACGAGCTGAAGACGGAGGTCACCGGCACCCTGACGACGCTGACCAACGTACATACCCCCGAAACCATGTCCCTCCAGGTCGTCAAGGTCTGGGAGGACGGCAGCGACCGGGACGGCAAGCGGCCCACCGAGCTGGACGTCACCCTCTACGGCGACGGAGAGAAAGTCGGCACGTACACCCTGACCCGCGGCAAGGACTGGACGCTGACGGTTCCGGACCTGCCCCGGATGAAGGCCGGCGCGGAAATCGCCTATTCCTTCGAGGAAGCGGCGGTGCCGGAATACGAGCTGGTCTCCGCCGAGACCGCGGACGGCGTCACCACCCTGACCAACCATTACGAATTTGACAAGGTTTCCGTGTCCGTCACCAAGGTCTGGAACGACAGGAACGCCAAAGAAGGCGTCCGGCCGGAGCAGATCGAAGTGGTCCTGCTGGCCGACGGTCAGGAAGCCCGGACAGCGGCCTTCGGCCCCGAAGAAGGGACGGAGGACGGCGATACCTGGCATTACGTGTTCACCGACCTGCCCAAGCGGGACGAAACCGGCAAGGAAATCGTCTACACCCTGCGGGAAGTCACGGTGCCCGAGTACGAAACCGTGATGGAGGGCGACGCGGAGACCGGCTTTACCGTCACCAACACCTACACCGCCAGCGGCGCCGTGCAGCTGACGGCGGTCAAGCAGGTGTCCGGCGAAGAGCCCATGGACGTGGACGACATCTTCACCTTCGAGATGTACATCGTCGAGGTGGATGAAGAGACCATGCGGGTCAAGGGCATCAACGAGTCGCCCATCGCCACGGTGGACAATGAGCTGGGCGCCATCACCTTCCCCGAGATCGCGTACGACCTGAGCGAGGCCAACCGCACCTACTGGTTCATGATCAGCGAGCTGGTGCCCGAAGGCTCCCTGTCCTACGAGTACGACTTTACGCGCTACGTGGCCGGCGTCACCGTGACCGACAACGGCGACGGCACCCTGAACACGGATACGAAGTGGTACAGCCTGGACGAGGACAACCTGGACCTGACAGAGGCCCCGAACGGCGCCGTGTTCAATAACCTCCGGGCGATGCCCTCTTCCCTGACGGTCACCAAGACGGTCGTGGGCAACCGGACGACCCGGCACTTCGACTTCACCGCGAACCTCAAGGATGAGAACGACCTGCCCCTGATCGGCGAATATCCTTACGCCGTGCAGGATATCGACGGCAGGACCACCGAAGAAGGCACCTTCTCGGTGGGCGACGGGAACATCGAATTCCGTCTGGCGGACGGCGAGCTGATCATGATCAGCGGCCTGCCCCTGGGCGCTTCCTACACCGTGCGCGAAGCGTCCACCAAGGCCTACATCACCTCCACGCAGGACAACGGCCAGACCAACGTGGTCTCCGGCACCATCGTGGAAGGCGGCGCGCATATCGACTTCATCAACACCGAAGTCACCACGGAATTCAGCGTCCGCAAGGTCTGGCAGGGCGGCGACCCCGGCTGGTCCATCAGCCTGACGCTGGGCACCGTGTCCCAGGGCGAGTTCATTTCCCTGTATCCGCAGCCCGCGTATACCAGGGAAGGCAACATGTACTACTTCAAGGATCTGCCCAAGTACGACGAGAAGGACAACCTGATCGTCTACGCCGCCAAGGAAGCGCCGATCACCGGCTACGGCCTGATCAAGTACAGCAACGTCGGCAGCAACGTGACCAGCTACCTGCTGGACGGCGGTACGGTCACCAACTCCAAGTCCATGGAATTCCGCGTCAAGATCGTCTGGACCGGCGTCAAGGAGGACGAAGAGCTGCCGGAGATCACCCTGGCCCTGTGGAAGGTCACGGGCGACAAGTACGCTCTGCGCAAAGCGGTCAAGACCAAGGTCAAGAACGAGCAGTGGTACACCTTCAACGGCCTGGAGCAGGGCGCCGTGTACTATGTCACGGAAGACGCCGTGCCCGGCTTCTCCACCACCTATGACAACGGCACCAATTCTCCGGTTACGGATCACGCCGAGAACTACGGCACCATCATCAACCACAAGCTGCCCAGGACCGGTGACAACGATCCGGTGGGCCTGTGGATGCTGATGGCCGGGACCGGCCTGGCTGGCCTGGCGGTCCTGCTCATCCTGCGCCGCAGGAAACTGCAGACGGAGGAGTAACGGCAGAAGGCGGTCATAACTGAACAGAATGACGGGCTGCTGCAGAAACGGTTTTCTGTAGCAGCCCGTTTTACAGATGATTGATCCCTGCTCCGCGCGCATCCGCGGGTGTTTTTTGCGCCATCTCTGTGTCATTCATTCTGATTCATGCAAAGGAGGACAGGTTTATGATGGGTTCCGGAGGCGGCATGCGGGCCGGCCGCGGCTTCATGACCGAGGAAGAAAAGGCCAACGCGCCGAAGGTTACCGGCGCGCTGCTCAAGCGGGTGTTCTCGTATCTGAATCCCTACCGGGGGCAGATGACGCTGGTGTTCGTCTGCATCATCGTCAGCGCCCTGCTGTCCACCATGCCCAGCATCCTGACCGGCCGGATGATCGACGAGGGCCTGATCGCCGGCAGCCTGCCGACGCTGGTCAAGCTGATCCTGCTCTCCCTGGCCGTCACGCTGGGGGCCAACCTGATCGGGGTGGGGCAGAGCTACCTGAACACCTGGATCGCCCAGCACATCTCCTACGACATGCGCTGCCAGATGTTCCGCCACCTGCAGAAGATGAGCCAGCGGTTCTTCACCTCCACCAACCAGGGCGAGATCATCACCCGCATGACCGGAGACATCGCCGGGGTGGAATCGGTGATCACCAACACTTTCTCCAGCATCCTGTCCAACATCAGCACCCTGATCGTCGCGGTGGCCGCCATGTACCAGAAAAACTGGATCCTGGCGACCATCGGCATCCTGGTGGTGCCGCTGTTCGCGCTGCCGACCCGCCGGGCCGGCAGGACCCGCTGGACGCTGACCCGCGAAGCCCAGGCCTGCAACGACGAGATCAACGGCATCCTGAACGAAACCATGTCCGTTTCCGGGCAGACGCTGGTCAAGCTCTTCACCCGGGAGGATTACGAGTACGGCCGCTACCAGGAAGCTTCCCAGAAAATGATCAGACTGAACATCCGGGAAAGGCTGGCGGGCCGCTGGTTCATGGTGGCGGTCAGTACGTTTGCCAGCATCGGCCCGCTGCTTTTGTACCTGGTGGGCGGTATCCTGATGATGCGCTACAACGCCAGCCTTACCGTGGGCGACATCACCGTGCTGGTAACGCTGCTGGGCAGGATGTACGGCCCGGTCAACCAGCTGTTGAACCTGCAGGTGGACTGGATGCGCTCCATGGCGATGTTCTCCCGGATCTTCGAGTATTTCGATATGCCGGTGGAAATCGAAACGCCGGAGCATCCCGTCACCCCCAGGGAATATACCGGCGCCGTCCGCTTTGAGGATGTGGACTTTTCCTACGACGGCTCCCGGCAGATCCTGGACGACATTTCCTTTGAACTGAAGCCCGGCCGCTCCATCGCCATCGTCGGCCCCAGCGGGTCGGGCAAGAGCACCCTGGTCAACCTGATCCCCCGATTGTACGACGCGACGGGCGGCAAGGTGCTGTTCGACGGGGAGGACGTCCGGAACCTGGACCTGACCTTCCTCAGGGACAGCATCGGCGTGGTCACTCAGGACACGTACCTGTTCAACGGCACCATCCGGGACAATCTCCTCTACGCCAAGCCCGACGCCACAGAGGAAGAGCTCCTGAACGCCTGCGAGCGGGCCAACGTGATGGACTTCCTCCAAAAACAGGAAAAAGGGCTGGACACCGTCGTGGGCAACCGGGGCCTCAAGCTGTCTGGCGGCGAAAAGCAGCGCCTGAGCATCGCCCGGGTGCTGCTCAAGGACCCGTCCCTGCTGATCTTCGACGAGGCCACCAGCGCGCTGGACTCCATCTCCGAAAGCAAGATCCAGCAGGCCATCAACCCCCTGATCAAGACCCGGACCTCCATCCTGATCGCCCACCGCCTGTCCACCATCCTGGAGGCGGATGAGATCCTGGTGCTCAAGGACGGAAAGATCGCCGAGCGCGGCACCCACGAGCAGCTGGTCCGGAGCGGCGGCGTGTACACGGAGCTGTACGAGACGCAGTTCAAGCCCAAGGGCCTGGACCGGATATAAAAAAGAACAGCTGAACCCCTGTCAGCGGGCAGGGGTTCAGCTGTTTTTGGAGCGTACGCGTCCGATCGGGTCATTCGGGAGCGGGAATATGTTCCTTCACGTCTCCATCCCGGCGGTTCAGGATTGTGCCGTTCATCTTCCCGGAAAGGCTGCCTGAATACGTTTCATATGAACAACAGTATGAATAATAGAATGAACATTTCACGCATTGTTCATTTTCCTTCTTGCTTTTGTTCATTGTATCCGGTATAATAGGGACGCAAGGAGAGGAAGGTGTTCATTTTGGCGGAATGGCTGAGTATACAGGACGCTGCGGCGCAGTGGGGGATCTCAAAATCCATGGCTTCGCGGCTGTGCCGGGAAGGACGGATCGCGGGCGCGCAGAAGGTCAAAGGCGAGTGGATGATTCCCGCGGACGCGCAGTATCCCGCTGACGGAAGACATAAAGTTGTTTCTGCCTTTCAGGAAAAGTCGTTCCGGTCGAAAAAGCCGCTCCCTTTGCCCATCGGCGTTTCTGATTACCGGAAAGCTTCCTCGTCGTATTATTACATCGATAAGACGCTTTTGATCCGTGACTTTCTGGATGAAGTGCCCATGGTTTCCCTGTTCACCCGTCCCCGGCGCTTTGGCAAAACCCTCAACATGGATATGCTGAGGACCTTCTTTGAAAAAACAGCGGAGGATACTTCCCGCTATTTTACGGATAAAAAGATCTGGGGCTGCGGCAAATCGTACCGTGATCACCAGGGCAGATATCCGGTCGTATTTCTCTCCTTCAAGGATGTAAAACGCACGTCCTGGCAGGAAACCTGTGATCTGATCGCGAAACTGATCAACATGGAATACAGGCGGCACGCCGAACTGGACACGGTCAGCAATCCCGACCGCGATTTTTATCAGAGGATGATTTCCGGACAGGCGTCCGGCAACGAGCTCATGCTGTCCCTGATGATGCTGACCAAGATGCTGCACGAGTTTCACGGCATCGAACCGGTTGTGATCGTGGATGAGTATGATACGCCGATTCAGCAGGGATATTCCTGCGGCTTTTATGATGAAGCGGTGCTCTTCATCCGGAATCTTTTTTCCGGGGTGTTCAAGGATAACAGGCATTTGAAATACGGCTTCCTGACGGGGATTCTGCGGGTCGCGAAGGAGAGTATTTTCAGCGGGCTGAACAACCTGAAGATCAATTCGATCCTGGATGACAAATACAGCGAATACTTTGGCTTTACCCCGGAAGAAGTCAAAGAAATGGCCGCGTATTACGGCGTTTCGGACCATTTTGCCGAAATCTGTGACTGGTATGACGGTTATCGTTTCGGAAATACGGAAATCTTCAATCCCTGGTCTGTGGTCAATTACTTCAGCAATGCCTTCAGGCCGGGGCCCTATTGGCTGTCGACCGGCAGCAATGACGTCATCGGCGAAATCCTCTCTTTGGCCGATGAAGAAATTTTTGAGCGGCTGCATGCGCTGCTACAGCGCGAATCCTTCCTGACCTATGTGGATACGAGCGTGATTTATCCGCAGATTCAGAAGAATCCTTCTTCGATCTACAGCTTTCTGCTGGTCGCGGGGTACCTGAAAGCCGAAGAAACCTCGTATGCCCCCTCCGGTGATTTCCTGTGCAGGGTGTCCCTGCCGAACAAGGAAATTTCCTTTGTCTACAACAAAGAGATTCTCTCGAAGCTGGAACCCATCGTTCCGCAGTCCCTGGCCATTTCCATACAGGAGGCCGTTTACAGAAACGATGTTCCGCGGCTGAAGCTGCTCCTGGAAAAGCTGCTGCGGGAATCCGTCAGTTACTATGACACGGCGAAGGAGGCTTTCTATCACGGGCTGATTCTGGGGCTGTGCGTTCTGTTCAGCGACCGATTCACGGTGACTTCCAACCGGGAATCCGGCGAGGGACGCTATGATATTCAGCTCATGCCCCGGAACGCGGGCGATCCCGGCTTCATTTTTGAACTGAAGGCGGAGAAGGACTGCACCGCGGAAGAACTGAAGGCTTTGGCGGATCATGCGCTGAAGCAGATTTCTGAAAAAAAGTATGACGCTGAAATGAAAAACCGCGGCGTGCAGACGATCGTGCGGTATGGGGCGGCGTTCAGCGGCAAGTCCGTTGCAATCAGCATGGCGGACGCGGACTGAACCTGGGCCTGTCCGCGGCGGCACGGATCTATCCGATCAAAAAACACAGGGCTGTTTCAGACGTTTTCTGAAACAGCCCTGTGATGGTTTTATCAGGGTCAGGCGGCGATGTCCTCGGCCTCTTCGGGCAGGGGCGCAGCTTCTGCCGTGTTGTCGGATGGTTCCGGGGTCTCTGCGCCGGCCGCGGGCGCCTGGGCGGCGGGTTCTTCGGCGGCAGGGGCTTCGGCGGGGGCTTCTTCCGTGGTCTTGGCGGGGGCCTTTTCAGTATCCGCCGGCAGGTTCAGCGCGTCCGGAGAGATGCCCAGCAGCGGCAGGATGGTGGCCTTGATCTTGTCGATGATGGCCTGCAGCTGCTCCTTGGCGGCCGTCGCTTCGGTGAGCTGCTCGGACAGGTCCTCGATGGTTTCGCTGGCGGCGGCAAGCTGGCCGGTCAGGTCCTGCGCTTCCGCGCTCTTTTCGGAGAACTGCTCGGACAGGGCGCTGAATTCGGCCTTCAGCGTGTCGATCTGGGCGTTGGCCTGGGCCAGGGCGGCTTCCGCGGTTTCCCGCAGGGAGGCGGCCTCGGTCAGCGCGGCTTCGGCGTCGGCGGCCCGGGTCTCGGCCTGGGTCAGGGCCGCGGCCTGAGTTTCAAGCTCCGTTTTCGCCTGGGTAAGGGCGGTTTCGGCTTCCGCGGCGCGGGTTTCGGCCTGGGCGGCCTTTTCTTCCGCGGCGTTCACGTCTTCCTGGGCGCGGACGGTGAGTTCCTCGTTCTGGGCGTTGGCTTCCGTCAGCTGCAGGGTCAGGTTTTCCACCTCGGTATCCATCGCGGTGAGCCGGGTGGTCATTTCTTCGGACTGCTGCTGGGCGGTGGTGTTTTCATTCGTCAGGGATTCCAGGGAGCTGCGTGCCTCGGCCAGCTGGGCGTTCAGGCTGTCCACCTGCGCCTGCAGGGCGGCGGCGGCTTCGTCCGCCTGGGCGCGGGCTTCTTTTTCCGTGTTCAGACGCTGGGTCAGGGTGGTGGCGTTTTCCTTCTGGCCGTTCAGGTTGCCCAGGAGGATGCAGACGGCCACGACGGCGATAACCAGGCAGGAACAGACAATAATCAGTGATTTTTTCATGGACGCATCTCCTTTGATGAAATGTGATTTTCCTGTTTTTATTATACCATTGATCCGGCCCGCGTGAAACCATGTAAATTCTTAAATATATGTTACAAATCGGACGGCTCCGGGCGTTTCATCGATTGTATTTCCCGCCGGTTTATGCTATGCTTGTCATAAAGATTCAGCGCTGGAGGGGAAGTCCATGACCGGCTATATGCAAAGCATGCGGGAACTGATCGGGCACAGGACCGTCATCCAGTGCGCCGCGAGCGTCCTGTGCGTGGACGGGGAGGGCCGCCTGCTGCTGGGCCGGCGGGCGGACAACGGGCTCTGGGGCTATTCGGGCGGCTCGGTGGAAATCGACGAACGGGTGGAGGACTGCGCCCGCCGGGAGCTTTTGGAGGAAATGGGCCTGACGGCGGACGAGATCACGCTGTTCTGCGTCAGTTCGGGCCCGGAAACCCATTACGTCTATCCCAACGGGGACGAGGTCAGCAATATCGAAATCGTATACCTGTGCACGGGATACCGCGGGCAGCCGCGCTGCGCGGACGGGGAAATGCTGGAGCTGCGGTACTTCCGCCCGGAGGAGATCTCCCCGGACATGATCTCCCCGCCGATCCGCCCGGTGATGGAAAGGTACCTGCGGGCACGCGGCGCGGCGCAGGCATGGGGGAAAGGAGACGGACGATGAGGATCCTGGAACTGACAAGAAAGGAATTCGCCGGCGGCAGGCTGACGTACCAATATGATTCCTTCGGCTGCTATTCCGTGGTGGCCAACGTGCAGGGGGACGGGTTTTCGGTGGCCGTGGTGCCCAAAAACGCCGCCCGCCGCCACACGGAATTCACGACCGAGATCTTCGCGCCGTCCCTGACGGAGCCGACGCTGTTTATCCTGGTGGACAACGCGGGGGAACGCGTGGGCTATCTGGAAACCTGTCCGGCGGAGAACGGGAAGGTGCTGCGCGTGACCAACCTGATGGTGGAGGACGGATACCGCCGAAGAGGCTACGGCTCGCTGCTTTTGTCCCGCGCCCGGACGCAGGCGAGGGCGCTGGGCTGCCAGGCGCTGAGCGTGAAGGTCCCGGCGGGCAATTACGGGGGCATCCGTTTCCTGTTGGGCCAGGGGCTGACGCTGACCGGCTATACCGCCCTGCCCGGCTCGCCCGGGGCCGCGCAGAACGAACCGACGCTGGAACTGGGCGCGCTGATCGGCTGATCAGAAAGATATGGATTCCCCAAAAGTCAGGGGATTCCGCCGAAAAAGAAACGCCCGGCAATGAGTGCATGATGAAAACGCAAAACGTCGGAAAACCCGGCGTTTTCGGAAAAAAATTCATAAAAATACCCGAAAAAAGTTTGAAATTACCCGAAAAAAGACTTGATTTTTTCGTGTATTGCTGATAAAATAGGCATGTTGTCTGTTTATGGGTTGAAGCGGTAAGTTGCCGTTCTGGCCGGAACGGGTAATTATCGTGGACCAGGCCTGGAAATCAGGCGAACGGACTCT
>CAMJXZ010000030.1 GCA_946409855.1 uncultured Clostridia bacterium
GATGCAGTATAGCCCGGACAGAGAGAACTGGAGCACGGACGTCCCCACCGGCACGGACGCGGGCGTATATAACGTGTACTACAAGGTCGTGGGCGAGGCGCACCACAGCGATGTGGAAGCGGCGGGCCCTGTATCCGTGACCATAGAAAAGGCCGCCGCGCTGCCGCAGGTGCTTATCACGCATGATGTGGGCATCGGGACGGAAAACGTGAATGTTTCCCTGCCGGACGTGATGCCCGAGGATGCGGGAACGCTGGTCTATTCCGCAGGCCAGGCGAGCAGCACGGGCAGCGTGTCTGTCTCCGATTTCACAGTGAGCACGGTGAATCAGGCGGCCATTGTGACCGCAGCCCTTTCCGGCGGAACGGCGCAAGACTCGGTTATTTTGCCCGTGACCATAGAATCCCGGAACTACGGGGATTCGATCGTGCAGATCATGGTGGCGTTTACAGATAAGGAAGATGCGTCGGTGAGCATTACCGAAGAGGGCCTCACCAAGACCTACGGTGACTCTGAATTTGCTTTGCACGCATCCGCAGAACACACGGGAGCCGGTACAGGCACCTGGACCTGGACCAGCAGCAATGAGAATGCCGCCACCGTGACGAACGATGGAAACGTGACGATATTGGGCAAGGGCGTGACGGTCATCACGGCGCGCTACTCGTCCGATACCACCGTGGGCCAGGCTGTGGTGACGCTGACGGTCAATCCGAAGCAGGTGAACCTGGTCTGGTCGGAGACGACCGCGTTCACCTATGACGGTCAGTCGCATGAGCCCGCCGCGACGGCGGACGGCCTTGTGAACAATGACCTTGTCGCTGTGACCGTGGAAGGCGCGCAGACCGACGCGGGCAGTTACGAAGCCACGGCCGTCGGCCTGACCGGCAGCGGAGCGGCGAACTACAGGCTGCCCGATGCCGCGGATGATAAGACAGCATCCTTCACCATCAACCGCGCAGGCATTACGGTGACCACTTCCGGTGCTGTCAAACCGTATGACGGTACGCCGCTGACCAGGGGGGACGGAGCATACATTACCGGCCTGGTGAACGATGAGACCGCCACGGTCACAGCCACCGGCACCCTGACAGAGGTCGGCAGCAGCGATAACAGCTATATCATCAAATGGGGAACCGCGAAACAGAGCAATTATATCGTCACCGAAGAAAACCTCGGTAGGCTGGATGTCACGAATAACAGCGCCGAGATTACCCTGACCGCGCCGTCCGACAGCAAAATCTATGACGGCACGCCTCTGACCTGCGACGGCACGGGCGAAAAGAAAGTCACCGCCTCAGGCCTGCCCGGGGGCTTCACCGTGGAGGCGACGGCCTCTGGTTCACAGACCGATGCCGGAGAAAGCCCCAACGTGGTAAATGACGGCTATGTGATCAGGAACGCGGAGGGCGAGCCCGTGACGGACTGCTTCACCAACGTGAAGAAGGCAGATGGTACGCTGACCGTCGGGAAGAAGTCTATCAGCCGCGCCACGGTGACGCTGGACAATGCGTCGCTGACCTATGACGGAACGGAGAAGACCGTCTCCGTCGTCAGCGTGACACTGGACGGCGATGCGCTGACGCAAGCCGACTATACCGTCTCCGACGCTGGCCTGAAGGGCACAGACGCGGATACCTATACCGTGACAATCACCGGCAAAGGCAATTACAAGAATACCGCCTCCGCGAAGTGGGTCATCTGGCCTGCCGGAGTTAACGTCACGGTCACCGGCTATTATGACGTCTATGACGGCCAAGCCCACGGTATCACCGTGGATACAGGCGATTCCGGAGCGGCAGTGTACTACGGCCTGACGGAATTGACCGGGAACAACTATAACACCGAGGGCAGCGCCACCAACCCGCCAGCGTTTACCAATGTGAGCGAAAACACCGTCTATTTCTACGTCGAAACCGGCAACTATGAACCGAAGCCGGTCAGCGGAAGCGCGACGGTCACCATTCGCAAGGCGCCCCTGACAGTTACCGCCGACGCCAAGAGCAAGGTCTATGGCGAGGATGACCCGGAACTGACCTATACCTGCGAAGGACTGGCGGAGTCTGACACGATACAGGGCACGCTGACCCGTGCGGCAGGTGAGGACGTCGAAACCTACGCCATCACGGTCGGCACGCTGACGGCGGGCGGGAACTACGATATGCAGTTTGAAGGCGCAGCACTTACCATTACGAAAGCCGAGCCCACCGTGACTCCGCCCACGGCGAAGGAGCTGAGCTATACCGGCGAAGCCCAGGAGCTTGTAAACGCGGGCGAGGCTGACGGCGGCGAGATGCAGTACAGCCTGGACGGCGAGAGCTGGAGCACGGATATCCCCACCGGCACAGAGATGGGCGATTACACCGTATGGTATCGGGTCGTTGGAGACGGAAACCATAACGACACCGCTCCCCAAAGTATTCCTGTGACGATCTCGGATCAGGAACCCATGATCGTCGGCTACGACCTGGTGCTGGGCGGCGTCCTGGGCCTGCGCTACTATGTGTTTGTGCCCGACGGCTTCGACGGTACCGGCGTGGAGATGACTTTCTCGCTTCCCTACCGGGATCTTCAGACCGTCCCGTACAGCTCGGCAGGAACATCCGCCGAGGGCTATAAGATCTTCACATGCAACGTATACACCTACCAGATGGCGGATACGATCACCGCAGCCTTCTCCTATCAGAAGAACGGCACCACGAAGACCCTGAACGATGAATATTCCGTCAAGCAGTATCTGGACAGCTTCGGAAGCGGGTATTCCGGCACTGTGCAGACGCTGGTCACAAAGACCCGTGCTTTCGGCCACTTCATCCAGCCGTACCTCGGACGCGTACACAACTGGACCGTCGGCGGCAAATACGCCGAGATGGATTACAGCGGCACGGTTGATGTGGCGGCGGCGAAAGCCGGTTCGGAACCGTATAAGTACACGTTAACCACCCTTGATTCGGCTTATGTCCGAGCCGCGCAGTACAGACTGCTGCTGAATGCCGATACGTCATTCATCGTAGAAGTCATACTGAAGGAGGCCCCGGCGGGCAGCGTAAGCATGACCGTGGACGGCAGATCCGTCTCGCCCGAAGTCACCGGCACGACCTACCACGTGGAGGTCGGCAATATCGCCGCGAACAATCTGGCGGTATCGCATCATGTGGTCATGCAGATCGACGGCGCCACCGTATTTGACTTCACCGCCTCGCCGCTGTCCTTTGTCTATACCGTTCTGAGCAAGAGCAGCCCGGCCGAGGACGAGCAGAACGCGATGGCTGCCCTGTATGAGTATTATCAGGCCGCGCACGCTTACGCGCAGTCGAATTGACCATTCTGAATCAAGGAAAGGAGTATCATCATGGAAGAGTATGAAGCCCTTGAGCTGGAAATCATCACCTTTGAGGCGGAAGACGTTATCACCACCAGCGAAGACGGTCATTCAGGCTGGGAGCCCATCAACTAAATCGGAAGGAGCGAGTAACAATGAGAAGAATCAGCATCCTGCTTGTGATGGCTCTCCTTCTCAGCCTTTCCCCCGCGGTTCAGGCGGAAGGCGGCGTATCGATCGAAGTCATGATCGTGGACGGAATGAGCGTCGTGATGCTGACGCCGGAAGAAACGCTGTTCAGCGTAAACGAAACGTTCAGGAAAGGGATGTCCAAAGGAAGCGCCGTCAAGGAGCACTTTGTCCTGCCCGCGTTTCTGACGCTGATTGAGGAGAGCGCCTTTGAGGGGATCTCAGCCCGGCGTGTGGAGATTTCCGAAAAAGTGGTTGCGATTGAAAGAAGGGCCTTTGCGGACTGCAAAGGCCTGCGGGAAATCCATATTCCCGCCACGGTGCTGAAAGTGGACGATCTGGCCCTGGAGGGCTGCGAAAAGGTAACCGTCTACGGCACCGCGGGCACCGAAGCAGAACGTTTTGCCAAAGCCGCCGGCTTCGATTTCGTAGACCCGAACGGGGCCGGACATCCCGCAGAACCGCCCATCGGGGAGCGCATGGACCCGCCTGTCGTGCTTCCCTTCGTGAGGAAATAAAACGGGGTGTCTGCCGCTTCGCCGGTCTCAGCAATCAGATCGGCAGCGTTTGAGACACAGTTTATCAAAGTAAGGAGTACCTCTCCGGCGGTATTCCTTGCTTTGCTGTCAGGACGGCGGAACAGGATTTGATCTGGGAACATAATACTGATTCGCGTCTGAAGAGCATCCGGATGCGGAATGGATTTTGCGGCAGATCAGGAAAGGCGTCCGAAAGCGTACCTGAAGGTCGGCGAGGGCTGTGAGGGCCCGGAAAATGATCCAGTGGATCATTTTCACCGAACAGCGGGCCGACAGGCCCCGGAAGACTCGGAGATGCCGCAAAAAAGCGCCCATCAATGTACATGGATTAGGTGAAAATCAGTATCGGCACGGCTCAGTCAAATGGGTCCAATCAAGCGGAGGTGAAACCATGATCGAAAAAATCTTAGGCTTTGCGATCTTTGGGTCGGTGGGCATCCTGATTATCGTTTTAGGCTGGCTGATCTGGAAAAAAGAAAAGATCAACCTGATGCACGATTATCACGTAAAAAAGGTCACTGAAGAAAACAAACCGGCCTTTTGCAAACTGTCCGGGATCGGCCTGATCGTGATCGGCGCGGGTCTGTTGGCCAGCGCGGTCCTTCTCGGCGTAACTGAATCGGCATACAGCTTTCTTTGCTTTGCCGCCTGTTTTGTACTGGGGGTCGGGATGCTGATCGCCGCTGGCAGAAAATACAACCGGTAATATCAACAAAGCTTTGTTTGGAGGCGCATGCGGTTCATGAAAAAGTATATCCTGCCCATCCTGATGCTGGCGGTTTTCGAGGCCGTCGCCATCACGCTGTGGCTCACGAAAAACAATATCTTTTATCTCTTCAACTTCAGTTACATCGGCGGTGCGATCGCGCTCGGCATGGTGCTTTATATCAGGAAGAATCAGCATGCCCGGCGTGTCGTGCAGCTGCTGGTCGGCCTGTATATGCTGATATATCTCGGCCTGATCTGCGGGGAAAATATGCAGATCGAGGGCTTCTGGTATTATCTGTTCACCGGCGTTTTTGAGGCGGCGACCATTCACTACGCGGTCGCGAAAATTTTCGGGCCCGTTCTCTTCGGGCGCGGCTGGTGCGGCTACGCCTGCTGGACGGCCATGGTGCTGGATTTTCTGCCCTACAAGGTGCCGGCGCAGCCCCGGAAGAAGCTGGGGTGGATCCGGTATGTCACCTTTGCCCTGTCGCTGATCTTTGTCGGCGCGCTTTTCCTGGCGCACGTCGGAAACATCGAAAGGATCATGTTCTGGGCGTTTATCATCGGCAACGCGCTGTATTATCTCGCGGGGATCATCCTCGCGTTCGCATTCAAAGACAACCGCGCGTTCTGCAAATACATCTGCCCGATCACGGTGTTCCTGAAACCCATGAGTTATTTCGCGGTCCTTCGGGTGAAATGCGACAAGGAAAAATGCGTTTCCTGCGGGAAATGCAGAAAAGTATGTCCGATGAACGTGGACGTGACCGACAACTCAAGAAAGAGAGAAAACGGCACGGAATGCATCCTTTGCATGGAATGCGTCAAAAACTGCCCCAAAGGCGCGCTCTGACAAACCGGAATCCATCGATCGGCGCGCGGTACATATATCCCTGAACGGCCGGAGGTAGCGCATGAAACTGTTATTCATCATCGGCGACGCCGCTGTCGGAAAAATGACGGTCGGGCAGGAATTAATGAAGATCACGGATTTTAGGCTTTTCCACAATCACATGACCATCGAACCCGTGATTGAAATATTCGGCCGTTATGACGGAAAAACCATTTACGAACTGCGTGAAGTCATATTCAGCAACTTCGCCGCCTCCGGTCAATACGGGATGATTTTTACCCTGATGATGGATTTTGATATGCCCTCCGAATGGGAATATCTGGAGCATATCAAAAAGATCTTCGAACCGTACGGAACGGAATTCTATTATGTGGAGCTGATCGCGCCGCAGGAAGTCAGGCTGCAAAGAAACGCATCGGAAAACAGGCTGAAAAACAAGCCTTCCAAACGGGACATCGGGGTCTCCAATCAGCGGCTCATAAACGATGATCAGCATCACCGGTGCGTAAGCCGGGTTGGAGAGATTCCTTTCGACAACTACCTGCGGATCGAAAACGCTGACCTTGAACCGGATGAAGCTGCAAGATTGATCAAGGAATCTTTCAAATTGTAAGACCGGGCGGCCGGCAAACACCTTCTCCCATTGAAAATCAAAAATATATTTTTTTCCTGCTGCCATCCGGCATTTTCATCCGTATCAAACAATGGAAGCCTTTCTTCGGTGCACAGGAGGGGGACTTTCCATAGATAATCAGTGAATTATTGCTTGCATTTCCAGCACGAATGTATTATAATGACTTGGGTAATTAAGGTTCCACTGCCGGCAGCGCCGCACTCTCGCTGCCAAAAAGAAAAAATCTCTTGAATCGCACTGATTATCCGTGTACCAAACAATCAAAACATTCTGATCGATCAAGCAAAAGTGTTCTATGACAAAAAAGGAGGAATGCAGCATGGCAGAGCGTTATGAACTGAACGAACAGGACCTGGAGCTGGTAATGGGCGGAGCATTCCGCTTCAAGGAAGACGAAAACGGCAATATGCTGTGCAAGGTGGATAATATCGGCATGTATCATGCCACCGACAACGCCAAGCGCAAGATCGCCGAATATATCGCCACACAGGAACCCGAAACTCCGCAGCAGGTTGTGGACTGGGCCATTTCCCAGAACTATCTGTGGGAGTAAACTACTCAAAGGAAACGGTGGGATATTGATGAAGCGTCATTATGATGGTCTGGATGCGGTTGAGGTGCCGATCGGCGGCCCCTCCATTCTGACTATTAGTTTCCGTTGTGTCGGTATTATCACATTAAAATTTGAACATGGCATCTGTGTCTCTGATCCGGATTTTCAGGAAATAGAATATTTCGGTAAAGACGATCCGAATTGGTAAGAGCACGGACACTAGGTAAATCATAGCGGGGACCGCTTATCATACCGCTCGATATCTCATTGTCGATCAAACGATATGAGCCGTAGAGCAGATTAATTCAGGGACGGTATTCATCCCGTCCGCCCTGTCGGCGTAACATACCGTCATTGTTTTTACGCTCACGGGTCGGGCGTACATGTATACCGTCCCTGTACTTGCATCTGTTACCCGTAATCATTTGCAATCATTCCGTCCCGGCAGGCATGCCCGTTTCATTTGATGGCTTGGATTGATTCTGGAGGGATTCACCCATGGTCCTGTCAAAAAATTTTGAACTGATTGATATCGCCGGTGAAAACCTGGCCGTACCTGTAGGAAGCCTGGCGGAAAGTTATAAAGCCGTCATCGCCCTGAGCGAAGCTTCCTTCTTTCTTCTTTCACAGCTGAAACAGCCGAAGACAACGGATGAACTGATCGAGCTGCTGACCCGGGAATTCGATGTCTCCAGAGAACAGGCTGCGGCCGACGTGCAAAGCGCCGTCGTAAAGTATACGGAACTGGGCCTGATCTCCAACGAGGATCAGGCTGTCTGAACAGGTGACCGTGCATGAATGACGTTTTTCGGGCAAACAGCATCATCGAACTCCTTCAGCGGCTGAAAGCGGAGGGCGTTCCGGAAAAGGACTACGAAGAGTATATCCGAAAGTACTTTGAGCTGAAAGCGCGGGAAAAACTCATTCCGCTCAGCGGCAGCTTTGAACTGACGCCGTTATGCAACCTGGACTGCAGAATGTGCTATGTGCATCTGCTGCCTTCGCAGTTCAGGCCAAACCGGCTGCTCCCCGCCGAAACATGGAAATTATTGATCCGGGAAGCATATCAGGCCGGGATGCGGCGGGCTACCCTCACCGGCGGTGAATGTCTCACCTATCCCGGGTTTGACGACGTTTACCTTGCTCTGTATGAATCAGGGGTCCTGCCGGGAATACTGACCAACGGTACGCTGATCGATCCGGCCCGGCTGGATTTTTTCAAAAAATACCCGCCTGACCGGATGCAGATTACGCTGTACGGCAGTTCGGAGGACGCTTATGAAAGGGTCACCGGGCACAGATGCTTTCATACCGTCCTGAATAACCTGCTGGCGGTGCGGGATGCCGGCATCCCGGTCAAAATCGCCATCACGCCGAACGGCTATATGGCGGACGATATCGACGCGCTGCTTGAAACCGCGGAAAAGCTTGGAATCCCCTATTTTATCAACGCCCATCTGATCTCCCCCAGGAACAATACGGGCCGCCAGGCTGAAGATTTGCCGGCGGAACGCTATATCAGCCTCTATCAGAAACAGAAAGAACTCAAACATATCGAACTGGTCCCGGCCGATCCCGGGGAGCTACCCGAAGAAAACCATGACGCGCCGGCTGCCTGCGGCCTGAGCTGCGGCGCGGGCAGAAGCGGTTTCGGCATCCGTTACGACGGACAGATGTGTCCCTGCCTTTCCCTGACGGATGTGACCGCGGATCCCTTCCGGGTCGGCTTCGCCAAAGCGTGGGCGCAAATCACCGAGGCGGCTCTGCATTACCCGGTGCCGGCGGAATGCGTCAGCTGCCCGTACAGGAAGGTCTGTCTGACCTGCGCCGCGCTGCATAAGGACGCGGTACCCGCGGGCCACTGTGATCAGCGCATATGTGAACGGACGAAAAAAATGGCCGCCGCCGGCTTGATCAAAATACCAGGCAGGAACGCAATATGAACGAAAACAATATGGATTCCAATCGAATCACTCATCCTGACAGCGACATCAGGCATTTTATCAAGGTGCGCATCGCGGACCGAAACATCGAGATCGAATGCAAATACAGACGCGGCTTTGTCAACTGCAGAAAATACCTGGCCAAATTTGATCAGCCCGACCTGATTGTCAGCGCGGAAGACGAGGAAATCAAAGAGGAATGCAGAAGACTGATCGGATCCTCCTTTGATGAAAAAGACCGTTATTATGAGATGATGGAAAAAGGCGTCATGGAGGAAGCTGTCATCTTCAGGAAAATCACCGACGCCATGCTGTACTGGGATACCCTGCTGATGCACGGCGCGGCCGTCGCGGTGGACAACCGCTGCTACATCTTTACCGCGCCCAGCGGAACCGGAAAAACAACACATATCCAGCATTGGCTGCATACCATTCCAGGTTCTTTCGCGGTCAACGGCGACAAGCCGATGATCAATGCCGCCAAAAAGCTGGTATACGGCACGCCGTGGTCCGGCAAGGAAAACCTGAATACGAATACCGGCGTTCCCCTGGCCGGGATCATTCACCTGCAGCGCGGTCCGGAAAACATCCTGAGGCCGCTGACATTCCGGCAAATGCTGCCCTGCCTGCTGCAGCAGTGCTATATTCCCGCCGATTCGGAAAAAGCCCAGCTGGCCTGCGGCCTGATCGGGCTGCTGCGGGATGTGCCCTGTTATCATCTGTACTGCACCCCGGATGAGGAAGCCGCAGCTGTCGCGTTCCGCGGACTGAAACCCGCGTAACAGCGCGGCAGTATAAAGCGTTATATTGGAAGAAGGAGTGATTCGTATGGAGGAGACCAAACAGAACAAATTATTTCGGGAAAAGAGTCTGGAGGCAATCGAATCACCGGAACGGCTGGACGATTACCTGCGGGTCACTTCGCCCGGGGTTTGGCTGATTCTCGCAGCGGTGATTGCCGTACTGATCGGCGGCATCCTGTGGGGGATCTTTGGCCGCATCCCTACGACCGCTCATGTGGCTGTTACCATGAATGACGGCCAGGCCTTCTGCTATGTCCCCTACAATCAGCTGGACAAGATCATGAAGCAGGAAACCGTAACGGTGGACGGGCGGGATTATGCGCTGAATAAGACCGCGGATATTGAGGTGATGATCATTTCCGAAGGAACCAATCCTTATATCCGCGTTGCGGGCAGGCTGAATATCGGGGATGTGGTGGCGCTTGTTCCCCTGAACGGCACCCTGGCGGACGGGGTCTATACCGGCAGCGTGGTAACGGAAAACCTGCAGCCGCTGTCTCTGCTGTTCAGCAAGGAGGCCGGCGCATGAAAAAGAAGCCCAACATCCCCCAGCCGGTTGAAAAAGGCGTTGTCCGCGTGCCGGTAATCATGCAGATGGAGGTGCTGGAATGCGGCGCCGCCTCCCTGACCATGATCATGCATTACTATCATAAATACATCCCGCTGGAACAGGCCCGTGTGGACTGCGGGGTCAGCCAGGACGGTGTCAGCGCGAAAAACCTCCTTGCCGCCGCCCGCAGCTACGGAATGATCACCAACGCCTGGCGGCTGGAACCGGAAGCCCTGCTGGAAGAAGGTCCTTTCCCCTGCATCATTCACTGGGGTTTCAATCACTATGTGGTGCTTTGCGGTTTCAAGGGCAAGCGCGCCGTGATCAACGACCCCGCCCGGGGCCGCGTCATGGTGGAATGGGAAGAGTTTGACAAGGAATTCACAGGCATCTGCCTGGCATTTGAACCGGGCGAGGATTTCCAGCCCGAAGGCAAACCGAAGTCTGTTTTCGCCTATGCCCGGGAAAGGCTGCGCGGAACAGGAACCGCAGTCGCTTTTGTCGTGCTGACCACCACCATCAGTTCCCTGATCGGCATCCTCAACCCCGCTTTCAGCCGTGTGTTTCTGGACAGGCTGCTGTCCGGGAGGAACCCGGAATGGCTGGGGGCATTCATGGCCCTCTTCGCAGCGATGATCATCATCAGCATCACCGCCTCCTGGATTTCTGCGATCTATTCCAGGCGCATCCAGGGCAAAATGGCTTCCGTCGGCAGCGCTTCCTATCTGTGGAAGGTACTGCGTCTGCCGATGCAGTTTTTCAGCCAGCGCCTGGCGGCGGATATTTCCGACCGGCAGTCAACCAACGCGTCCATCGCCGGCACGCTGGTCAACACATTCGCTCCCCTGCTGCTCAATGCGGCCATGATGGTTTTTTACCTGCTGGTCATGTTCCATTACAGCTGGCTTCTGTCCCTGATCGGCATCGGGGCGATTTTTCTGAATATGGCCGTTTCTTCCGTGATCTCGAAGAAACGCGTCAATATCACCCGCGTGCAGCAGCGGGACAGCGCCAAGCTCTCCTCCGCCACCATGTCCGGCATCCGCATGATCGAAACGATCAAATCCAGCGGCGCCGAAAACGGTTTTTTCGGCCGCTGGTCCGGCTATCAGGCCAGCGTAAACACCCAGTCCGTCCGGTATACACGGCTGAACCTGTTCCTGGGCACGCTTCCTACGGTCATCACCTCCATCGCCAACCTGGCGGTCATGGGGCTTGGCGTCATGCTGGTGATTCAGGGACAGTTCTCCATCGGTATGGTGATGGCCTTCCAGGGGTTCCTTTCTTCATTCATGTCTCCCGCCACCTCTCTGATCACGGCGGGCCAGTCTCTGCAGGAAATGATCACGCAGATGGAACGGGTGGATGACGTCATGAGCTATCCGGAAGACCCGACCTTCGCGAAAAAAGAAAAAACAGCGGAATACGAGAAGCTTTCCGGAGCGATCGAACTGAAAAATGTCACCTTCGGCTATTCCCGTCTGGGCAGGCCGCAGATCACCGACTTTTCCATGACCGTCCGCCCCGGTCAGAAGATCGCTTTCGTCGGGCGAACCGGCTGCGGAAAATCCACGCTGGCAAAGCTGATTTCCGGCCTTTACCAGCCCTGGAGCGGCACCATCACCTACGACGGCGTGCCGCTGAGCGATATCGACCGGGACGTTTTTACCGGGTCCGTCAGCGTCATCGATCAGGATATCACCCTGTTCGAGGATACCATTTCCGACAACATCAAAATGTGGGACAATGCCATCGAGGATTTTGAAGTCATCCTCGCCGCCCGGGACGCGGGCATCTACGACGATATCGCCGTTCGGGAAGGCGGCTTTGGCCATAAGCTTCTGGACGGGGGCCGCGACCTGTCCGGCGGACAGCGCCAGCGTATAGAGATCGCCCGCGCGCTGGCGCAGGACCCGACCATCTGCATCATGGATGAGGCCACTTCCGCCCTGGATGCCCAGACGGAACATGACGTCATCCGTTCCATCAGCGAGCGCGGCATCACCTGCATCGTGATCGCCCACCGTCTGTCCACCATCCGGGACTGCGATGAGATCATCGTGCTGGACAAGGGACACATCGTGGAGCGGGGCACGCATGAGGAGCTCTACGCGAAAGGCGGCCTGTACAAGGAACTGGTGGCGGCGGACTGATTTGTACTCTTCCTCACGCACATAAAACAGTTTGGCGGTGAAAAGCATGGGTTGGTTTGACGATCAGATCGAATTCCGGAAAAAGCACGAGCGCGAGCTGCTGAACGACTCCTTCGAAAATATCGCCCGGGCGGTCACGGGGCTGAAAACCCGGAGTTCGATCCTGGATGAATCGGATGTCGGCGACGCCGTTTCGATGCTGCTGAAATACCTGAATATCAAAGAAAAAGAAGTTCCCGCGAAAATACACGGCCTGCAGGACCGGCTAGATTATCTTCTGTCCTCCACAGGCGTCCTGTACCGGGAGGTCACCCTGACCGGCGGCTGGCACGAAGACGCCATGGGCGCGATGATCGCGTCCCTTGCGGAGGACGGAACGGTGATCGCTCTGCTGCCCTCCGACCTGGGCGGGTATGAATACAATGATCCGCACACCGGCAAACGGGTTCGCGTCAACAGCCGGACGGAAAGCAAAATCGGCAGCGAAGCCCTTTGCTTTTACCGGCCGCTGCCCATGCGCGAGCTGAAGCTCAGGGACCTGTTCCTCTACATGAAAGACTGCCTGACGCCCCGGGATATCGCGGGTTTCGCGCTGGCCGCGCTGGCCATCACGCTGCTGGGCATCCTGATGCCGAGGCTCAATTATATCCTGATGGGGCCGGTTGTGACGCTTGGCAGCATGCAGCTGCTCTATGCCGTCATGTCGTTCTTTCTCTTTGCCACGATCGGCAACCTGCTGTTTTCCATCATTCGTTCGCTGCTCCTGAACCGCATCAGCTATAAGCTGAACATCAACGTGAGCGCCGCGACCATGATGCGCATTTTGTCCCTGCCCGCCTCTTTCTTCAAAAACTATTCCGCCGGCGAACTGAACCAGTATATCGGCTATATGAACGGCCTGTGCGACACGATGGTCAATTCCGTCTTTTCCACCAGTATCACAGGCATCTTCTCCCTGGTCTACCTGACGCAGATTTTTGCCTACGCGCCCAGTCTGGTCTGGCCGAGCCTCATCGTGACCCTGCTGACCCTCGCGGTCAGCCTTTTGACCGCGTTCGTGCAGATGCGTCTGGACAAAGAACGGCTGGTCTTCAACGCGAAAGAACGCGGCCTTGTCTACGCGCTCATTACCGGGATCCAGAAGCTGCGTCTTTCCGGCGCGGAAAACCGCGCGTTTTATAAATGGTCCGCCGTTTATTCCAAGGGCGCGGAGCTTTCCTACAATCCCCCCATGCTGATCCGCCTGAGCAAGGTGATCACCGCCGCCATTTCCATGGTCGGCACGGCTGTGATGTATTATATCGCGGTCCGCAGCAGTGTATCCGTGGCCGAATACTACGCGTTCAACAGCGCTTACGGTTATATTTCCTCCGCCTTCGGCGCCTTGGCCACCGTAGCCCTGTCCGCGGCGGCCATCCGGCCCAGCATCGAGCTGATTCAGCCGCTGCTGAAAACCAGCCCGGAGGTATCCGACGGCCTGGAAACGGTAACCCAGCTTTCCGGCAGCATTGAACTGTCCCACGTGACCTTTTCCTACGACCCGGACAGCAAGCCTATTTTCGAAGACCTCAGCCTGCAGATTCCCGCCCGGCAGTACATCGCCATCGTCGGCAAAAGCGGCTGCGGCAAATCCACGCTGATGCGCCTGCTGCTCGGCTTCGAAAAGCCGCAGCGCGGCGCGATCTATTACGACCGCAAGGATACCCAGAAGCTGGATATGCGCTCCGTCCGCCGCCAGATCGGCACGGTCATGCAGGACGGCAAGCTGTTTTCCGGCAGCATATTTGACAACATCGTCATCTCCGCGCCGACGCTGACCCAGAAGGAAGCCTGGGAGGCCGCAGAAATCGCCGGCATTGCAGACGATATCCGGGAAATGCCAATGGGCATGCATACCGTGCTGCAGGAAGGCGGCGGCACCATTTCCGGGGGCCAGCGCCAGCGGCTGATGATCGCCCGCGCCGTCGCGCCGAAGCCGAAGATCCTGATGTTTGACGAAGCGACCTCCGCGCTGGACAACATCACGCAGAAAAAAGTTTCGGAAGCCCTGGATCAGATGAAGTGCACCAGGATCGTCATCGCCCATCGTCTCTCCACGATCCGCCACTGCAGCCGCATCGTGGTGCTGGACGGCGGCAGGATCGCCGAAAGCGGCACTTACGAACAGCTGATGGAAAAGAAAGGTCTCTTCGCGGAACTCGTCGCCCGCCAGCAGGTGGACAGCGACGCCGAATAAACAGAAAAAAATCTTCCGCGGTATTTTCAAGAATCCACATCTGTGATATGATTATCGTTGTGGTTATATGCGTTTTTGTCACGCAGCACACCGCGCAGACCCTCGGGAACAATAGGAGCTGAATGAATGAAGAACCGGACCATCCAGATCGACCTGGTCAAACTGCTTCTCACACTTTTGCGCCGGGCATGGATCATCGTGCTCTGCGGAATCATCGGATTCGCGCTGGTCTATTTCAGGAGCACATCCAACCAGACGGAAACCTACACCGCCTCCGGTACGATGTACGTTTACAACGGCAACCCCAACATGGTCAATTATCAGTACGCCAGCATGTCCGATCTGAATTCCGCCGTACAGCTGCTGGACACGTATCTGGTCGTCGTCCGCAGCAACAAGGTGATGAGCGCGGTGGCCGAGCGCCTCGCCCCCGACTATCCCGGCATTCAGCCCGGCTACATCGCCAGCACCCTGTCGATGGGGTCCGTTTCCGAAACGGGGGTGCTGCAGGTCCGCTGCGTAACGGATAACGCGCAGAAATCGGCGGATATCTGCAACGCGGTCATGGACGTCGCGCCCGCGGAAATCATCCGCGTCGTCAGCGCGGGCGGCATCGAAATTATCGATTACGCCGAAGTGCCCAAAGTGCCGGACCGGCAGTCCCCCCTGCGCAAGAGCCTGATCGGCGCGCTGGCCGGCGTGGTCATCGCGGTCCTGATCCTCACGGTGCTGTTCCTGACCAACCGCCGGCTGATGGACGCCAAGGAACTGACCGACCGTTATACCCCGCCGCTTCTGTCCTCCATCCGCCGCACCAAAGGAAAAAGCGAAGACGCTTCCAATTATCTGCTGAATGAGCAAAGCCCGATGGAGGTCGTTGAAAGCTACTCCAAACTGCGCATGAACCTTCTCTACACGATGGTCAACCATCCCAGCAAAACCGTCGTGATCACCAGCGCGATCTCCGGGGAGGGCAAATCGACCATCGCCGCCAACCTGGCGATTTCCTGCGCGATGAGCGGCAAAAAGGTTCTCCTGATCGACGGGGACATGCGCCGCGCCCAGCAGCAGGCGATCTTCAAGTACAGCCATAAGCTGCCCGGCCTTTCCGAGGTGCTGATCGGCGCCGCGGCCTGGCAGAAAGCCCTGTTCAGCACGTCATGGGAAACCATGCAGATTTTGCCCGCCGGCCAGTTTCCTCCGAATCCCGGCGAGCTGCTGGAATCCCCGCAGATGAAAGCGTTCCTGAACGAAGTCAGCGAAAAGTATGATCTGATCCTTCTGGACGCCCCGCCCATCAATATCGCATCCGATCCGCTGGCCCTTTCCCACGATGCCGCCGGCTGTCTGTTTATTACCAGGCAGTATTTCTCCGATCACCGCGAGATCCGCAAAGCGCTGATTTCCGCTGAAATGACCGGTATGAGCGTTCTCGGCTTCGTCTTTTACGGAACCGATCTGCCCAAAACCAGTTATTACAACCGGAAGTATTATAAAGACTATTATCAGAAGTACGACAGTCGACTGCAGACCGGTCAGGACAACACGCCTGCCGGCGATGCTACCGGAGGGAACTTCAAATGAGTCATCTTCTTAAAAGCGGCGTTGTTTTCCTGCTTCTGCTTGCCTTGGTGATGCCTTTCACCGCGCAGGCGGCACCGGCGTCCCCGCTGTCTTTGCCGCAGCTTACCGAAACGGACTGCGTCTGGGACAGTGCCGGCTGTCTGGCCACTG
>CAMJXZ010000031.1 GCA_946409855.1 uncultured Clostridia bacterium
GCTACGCTGAATTTTTGTGGAGCAGGCTTGACCTGCGGAACAAAAATTCTTTCCTTACGCCTTTGCCGCCCGGGGTTCGCAGCGCCCGGAAAACAGGCCAGTGGCCTGTTTTCAGCGAGAACGGGCCGGCAGGCCCCGGAATCCCGAGGGGGGCGACAGGCAAAGGCGCTTAGGGGGTTCTCGCAAGGGGGTCGCAAGACCCCCTTGCGGTCAAGTCACTCCCCCACATCCTGCCGGACCTCGTTGTAGCACTTGACGATCTCCCGAAGCACTTCCGGGTGGTTGAAATCCCGGGAGTAGACCAGGTTGATCTCCCGGACCATGGACAGGTTTTCGATAGAGAGGGCGGCCATCTTCTTTTTGTTCAGCTCGTCCATGCAGGCGCTCTGCGCCAGGACGGAAACGCCGAAGCCCCGGCGGATCAGGTCCTTGATGGTGGCGATGTTGTCGATCTCCAGCACCACGTTGAAATCGCTCAGGCGCAGGCTGTGTGCTTCCAGGGAGGAATTGAACTGGGCGCGGGTGCCGGAATTGGGCAGCCGCAGGATCAGCTTTTCCTTCTTCAGCTCGTCGATGGTGATCATGCTGTGCCGGGCCAGGGGATGGTCCGGCGCGACGGCCAGCACCAGCCGGTCCGTGTCCAGCATGAGGCAGCGGAAGCGTTCGTCCAGGTTCGGCCCTTCCACCACCGCCATGTCCAGCTCGTAGGTTTTGAGGCCCTCGTACAGCTGGCTGACGGAACCGGTGATCACCTTGATGGACACATGCTCGTTCAGGTTGACGTAGCGGGCCAGCGCCTCGGCGATGGCGTTGCTTTCCGCGGTATGGGTGATGCCGATGGTCAGGTTGGTCACCTTACGCAGCTGGCTGTTCAGCGCCTCCCGCAGGTTGTGGGACAGGGCCTGGAAACGGCGCGCGTAGCGGACCAGGATCTCCCCCTCCCGGGTCAGGCGCAGGGTGTTGTGGGTGCGCTCAAAAATCCGGATGCCGTACTCGGCCTCCAGCAGGCGGATGTGCTGGCTGACGGCCGGCTGGCTCAGGGACAGCTTCTGGGCCGCCTGGGTAAAGCTGCCGGTGTCGTACACAGTCAGAAGGGAAATCAGCTTGGGATCTGTCATGACACGCCTCCGCGGCCCATCCGGCCGCCGTTTCATGAATATAAGCGTCTGCCCCGCGGCGTCTCCGGACGTCCTGATTGGTCAGCGGACGCGGATCAGCCCGGCCCTTCCGCCGGGATGTCCCTCCCGGACGCGCGGCGGCGCAGGAACTGCACGAACAGGGCCACGGCCGCCGCGCAGCAGATGATGTCGGCGATCGGGGTCGCCCAGACGACGCCGTACACCGGGATCAGGGAATTGAGCGCAAACATCAGCGGGATGTCCAGCACGCCCTTGCGCAGCAGCGCCAGGATCAGCGAGCGCACCCCTTTGCCGGCAGCCTGGAAAAAGCTGATCAGGGCGTACGCGCAGGCGGAAAAGGGCCCGCCGACGCACAGGATCCGAAGGAACCGGGCGCCGTAGAACACCGAATCCCCCCCGGGGATGAAAACGGCGATCAGATGGGTGCTCCAAACCTGCGCGGCCAGCAGGAACAGGCAGGACAGCCCCACGGAAATGCCCATGGAGATCAGCACGGCCTGGCGCATGCGCCGGTCGTTCCCGGAAGCGTAGTTGTAGGCGATCAGGGGCAGCACCCCCTGGGACATGCCGCGCACTATGCAGTGCGCCAGCATGTTGACCTTCTTGGCCACCACGATGCCCGCCTGCAGCACGCTCATGCCGCCCAGCACCAGGTCGTTGGCCGCCGTCAGGTTGTCCAGGACCGCGTAGGATATGTTCTCGCACAGCGTCATCAGGCAGGCGGGCATCCCGGCGTTGAGCACATCCAGCGGGACCCGCTCTTTCAGCATCCGCCGGGACGGCGCGAAGGACAGAAAGGTCTGCCCCCGGCCGCGGCGGATCATGAGGAGGAAATACAGCAGGGAAAAGACGTTGGACACGGCGGTGGCCAGCGCGGCGCCCAGGACCTCCTGCCCCTTGGGCAGCAGCACGAACATGAACAGCGGGTCCAGCCCGATGTTCAGCAGCCCGCCCATCGCGATGCCGGCGCTGGCCTGCAGGCTGCGGCCCTCCGAGCGGAACAGGTGGGAAAACAGCGTGCTCATCCCCGCGCTCAGGCCGCCCAGCACCACCGTGACGGTCAGGTATTCGGCCGCCGGCCCGTGCACGTCCGGGTCGGACCCGCCCAGCGCGTCCAGGAAGGGGTGGCGCAGAAGAAACACGCCCAGGCAGTACAGGCAGGTGGACAGCAGACACCCCCACAGCGAAAACGCGGAGGCTTGGCCCGCCCGGTCCGCGCGGCCGCGGCCCAGGGACCGGGAAATGACCGAGGAGCCGCCGACCCCGAACAGGTTGGAAATCGCCGACAGGAACATGAAGGCGGGCATGCAGATGCCCACCGCGGTGACCTTGGCGGGGTCGTTGGTCCGGCCGATGAAAAAGGTGTCGGCCATGTTGTAGACCACCAGGATGATCTGGCCAATGACCGTCGGCACCACCAGCCGGCGGATCGCGGACAGGACGGGCATCCGCTCAAACAGCTGCTTTTCCCGCATCTCCGCTTCCACGCTGCGCTGCATGCCCTTCATCCCCTTTCCCCTGGTCCGTTCAGCCGGTGTCCCGGCGCAAAGATAACAGCGGGCACGGTACTGCCCTTCTTCTTTCTGTGGCGCTTATTATACCCGCGTTTCAAATTCATTTCAAGAAATAGTTTCTTGTACGTTCATAAGTTTTTATGATAATCATTGTCTGATCCGGCCTGCTGTCCGCCGTTTTTCCGGATCCCCGCGGTCTGTTCAAATAATATTATGTTATCGGTCTATCACATAACATAATATTGCCGCGTGCTTTTCCGTTTTCCGGCGCACAAAAAACAGCCCGCACGTTTCCGTGCGGACCGTTTTTTACCATCCGGCCAGACAGATATTCAAAATCAGTTTCTTACAACTTTCTGATGAGCACCCGATATTAGGGGGACGGCGTAGGCTGAGTTAACGGCGCTCCTGCCGGGCAGCAAAGCACTCGCTGCAGTAGACGGGAGAATCGTTCTTGGGCTCGAAAGGCAGCTTGAAGGCCGCGCCGCAGTTAGCGCAGATCGCGTCGTACATCACGCGAGGACCGCCGGCATTCCGCTTTTCCTTGTTAGCTCTGCGGCATTCCTTGCAGCGAACCGGTTCATTCTGGAAACCCTTTTCGGCGTAGAATTCCTGTTCACCGGCAGTGAAAACAAATTCCTTACCGCAGTCACGGCACACCAGCGTCTTGTCCTGATACATAGTTTTGCTTGACCCCCTGAAAAATAAAAAGATTTTAATGTGTTCAGAGTGACCGGCTGACCTGGTCTTTGACCCCACACCCGCCGACCGGAGCATTGCTCTGCGCTTGCTGCGCCCTCACGCCGCTCTCTCGGGAAGAATCCCGGCCGGACTGACTTCTAAACCGCACCATGCTCATCAGCGCTTTGGCTGACTTACGTGGACCGTTTCGCCTGCGACTGGCATCGGCTTGCAACCACAGACCCGATTCTCTGACGAACGCTATTATAAAACGAATTTTTCAAATATTCAAGCGTTTTGCGAAATTATTTTCCCGATTTAAGACATTTTTCCCTGATTTCTCTGTACATTTTGTGTTTTCGGGCCGGTTTTCGGTCCTTTCCGCCGGCAGGGGCCCGCACAGAGCGGCCCGCTCCGCCTCAAGCAGCATGTCCCGCATCCGGGCGGCGTCCTCCGCCTGGGTGCCGTTGCACTCGCAGATGATCACCGGGCGGTAGTTTCTTTGGACCAGCTCCGGCGCCAGATCGGAGAACGCGGGGCCGAACCCCTCCTCCGAAAAGGTGCGGTGGCGCTTTTCCCCCTTGTCCGTAAATTCGATGGCCGAAAAATGGATGTGCATCTGCCGGGCGCGCTCCAGGCCGAGGGTATTTTCCGCCTCGTCCAGCACGCGCGCGAAATCCGCCCGCGTTTTCAGCCCGCCCCCCGACAGGGCGTGCAGGTGCGCGAAGTCCACGCAGGGCAGCAGCCTTTCATCCGCCAGGCACAACGCCAGCGTTTCCGCCAGGCCGCCGATCTGCCCCGGCCGGCCCATCGTTTCCGGGCAGAGGCGGATCCCGGTCAGCCCCATGGCGTCCAGTCGGCGGCAGCACGCAAGGAGCCCTTCCCGGCAGGCGCGGAGCGCCAGCTCCCGGTCCTGCTTCTGGTAGGCGCCGGCGTGCACCACCACCCGGCTGCCCCCCAGCCACTTCGCCCTTTCCGCGCTGCGGACGATATATTCACAGGAAGCTTCCCGCTTCTCCGGGTCCGGGCTGGTCAGGTTGACGTAGTACGGCGCGTGCACGCTGACCTGGACGCCGCAGGCCTCCGCCTGCTCCCGGATGGCCAGCGCTGTCTTTTCCGTCAGGCTGATCCCGTGGCCCAGGGAATACTCGTAGGCGTTCAGCCCCCGGTCCCGCAGCCACCCGGGCGCCTGGACGGAGGATTTCATCCCTTCTTCATAAAAGCTGTCGGAATTGCCCGCCGGGCCGATCCGGAACTCCATTGCATCCTCTCCTGCCGCGGTCACTGATGGTTGCGGTTGACGCCCCGGACGAAATCGCCGGGTTCGGCCGAAAAATCACAGGGCACCCGAACCCGCCGGCCGGCGACGGCCGCGCTGGGCAGCGGTTCCCCGGTTTCCGCGTCCCGGATCTCCCGGACGCGCAGGGGACGGAAGCCTCCCGGCATCAGCACCTCCACATCGTCCCCGGGAAAAAAGCGGTTCTTGACGGTCAGCGTCAGCCACCCGTCCGCCGCCCCTTCGACGTCGGCAGTGTACTCCATCGTCTGCCGGACGGGGCCGGCCCCGCCCTCGGGCTCCGGGCGGCCGAAGTAAAAGCCCGTGTTGTACGGCCGGTGGCTGACCTTTTCCAGCTCGGCCGTTAATTCCGGCAGGGCTTCCTGATAAGCGTCCTCCCCCCGCGTTTCCAGCAGATCCAGGGCTTTTCGGTAGCAGCCGGTGACGGAGGCCACGTAGATCGGGGTCTTCATCCGGCCCTCGATCTTGAGCGACCGGACCCCGGCCCGGGCAAACGCCGGCAGGTGGGCGATCATGTTCAGGTCATACGAGGAAAAAATGCTGGTGCCGCGTTCGTCCTGCGTGACGTCGATGATTTCCCCGGGGCGTTTTTCCTCCACCACCCGGTAGTTCCACCGGCAGGGCTGGGCGCAGGCGCCCCGGTTGGCGCCCCGGCCGGTCAGATGATCGGACAGTATGCACCGCCCGGAATAGGACATGCACATCGCCCCGTGGACGAAGGCTTCCAGCTCCACCTCCGGCGGGAGCCCCTCCCGGATACGCCGGATCCTGTCCAAAGAAAGCTCCCGGGCCAGCACGATCCGCCGGGCGCCCAGCTCCGCCCAGAGGCGGGCGGCGGCCAGGTTCATCACGTTGGCCTGGGTGCTGACGTGCAGGGGCAGGCCGGGCACCTCCCTGCGGATCACCGCAAAGGCCCCGGGATCGGCCACCAGCGCCCCGTCCGCCCCCATTTCAAACGCCGCCTTCGCCGCTTCCGCCATCCCGCTCAGGTCCTCGTCAAAGGGCAGCAGATTGAGCGTCAGGTAAAACCTGGCGCCCCGTTCATGGGTCCATGAAAGCGCCCGGCGCAGCTCTTCTTCCGAAAAGTTGTCCGCCGAGGCGCGCAGGCTGTAGCGCCGCATGCCGCCGTACACCGCGTCTGCCCCGAAGCGCAGGGCGGCCTCCAGCTGTTTCATCCCTCCTGCCGGGGCCAGCAGCTCCATGCGGACGGGATCATTGTTTGCCGTGCTGTTCGTCATATGCCTCCCACAGCGGCCGGTAATGGCGGACGGCCTGCTGATGCTCCTCGTAGGTTCTGCTGAAATACAGCGCGCCGGAATCCGGCTCCCGGGTGCAGAAATAGAGGTATTCCTGCCCGGCCTTCATGAAGCTCTCCTCCGGATAAAGGGCGGCCTGGATCGCCGCGGAAGAAGGGCAGCAGATCGGCCCCGCGGGCAGGCCCCGGCGCTGGTAGGTGTTGTAGGGGGAATCCACCTGAAGGTCTTCTTCGTGCAGCGACAGGCGGGTCACCCCGGTGACGTACTTGACGGTCGCGTCGCTGCTCAGCGGCATGCCGGCCCTGAGCCGGTTGTACAGGACCGCCGATACCCGGGCAAAATCGTCCGCGCCGGCCTCCTTTTCGATGATGGAGGCGAGGATCACGATATCGTCCATGGTCAGCGTCATGCGCAGCGTCTCGTTGAGCGCGCCGATCCGGTCGAAATCGTCGTCCGAAAAGACCGCCCCGGTCTGGGAAAGGAGCTTCCGCACGATGTCATCCGCCTGGGCGGAGGTGTAAATCTCGTAGGAGTCCGGCGCCAGGTACCCTTCCAGGGGATAGCGGCGGTTTTCCGTCCTGCCCCCGGTGAGGATGTCCTGGATGTAATAATACCCGGCATAGGCCGAAGCGTCCCGGCAGAGGGAGAGAAACTCCTCCTCCGAGGAGATGACGTTTTCCCGGACCAGGTAGGCGGCGATGTTTTCCACCGTCCAGCCCGGGATGACCGTGATCCACCGGACCAGGGGCTTTCCGTCCCCGGCCGTCAGGGTGTCCAGGATCTTCTGCATGTCCATCGTCCGGTTCAGCACATAGCTGCCCGCCTGGATCTTCTGGCTGTAACCGGTCAGGTCGGCGTAATACCGGAAGACCGAATGGTTGCTGATGAGGCCCGCCGCCTCCAGGTCGCCGGCCACCCGGGCCAGGCTGGCCCCGCTGGCCACGGTAAAGGGGACGGCCTCGTCGTTGCCGGTATCCGCCGCGTCAAAAAAGCGGTGCCGGATGCTCCGCGCCGCGCCGGTCAGAATGCCCAGCGCCAGCAGGCCGGCGCAGGTCCAGACCAGCACCGGCCGGATCATCTGCCACAGCGCGCTGTACCAGTAGGGGCCGTATTCTCTTTCCCGCCGGGTCTGTTCCCGGGTGATCCGTCTTTCGTCCCGCATAGCTGCCTCGTCAGGACAGGTTGGGCAGCTCGATCGCGACGCCGGCCGCCTTCGAAAGCTCGGCGAAAATGTCCGCCAGCATCTTCTGGATGCGGATCTGCGCCATCAGGTAGGCGCTGGTCACGGGCGTGGCAAACAGCAGCCCGCCCAGCTGGCGGAACCGCTCCACCTCGCCCTCCTCCGGCTCGCGGCCGGTCACGGCGAACATCTGCAGCTTGTTCTGCAGCCTGCCGTACTCGGTCAGCAGCTGGCCGGACAGGCTGTCGGCAAAGGCGGCGTCCTTCGCCTTCTGATAATCCTGATATTCCGGGGTCTCCCGGATGGCTTCCTCCATGATCCTCTCGGCTTCCTGAATGGTCATGCGCGAAATCTCCTTTACGCTGGTTTCCACGGGAAAAGTATACCATAAATCCGCGGACAGCGGAATATCCTTTCTGTAAATTGATCGGGGGCTTTTCAGAAGCCCCGGGGCGAAAAAACGGACGGAAATCTCCGCGAAATCCGCTGTCCGCTCTTGCGGAACCCGGCTTTCCCGGGATATAATAGGAAAGAAGCATCTGGAAACCGCAGATTTCCCGCCGGGGAAAACAGCGCGCGGAAAGCCCGCCCCGGCACCCCCCGCGAATCATCAAAAGGGAGGCAGCATCCATGAGCGATTTGATTTCCGGCAATCCCTTCAAACTGGGCTTCGGCCTGATGCGTCTGCCGAAGCTGGCGGACGGCACCAGCATCGACATCCCCCAGGTCTGCGAGATGGCGGACCGTTTTATCCGGGCCGGCGGCACCTATTTTGACACCGCCTACGTTTACGACGGCGGCCGCAGCGAAGCCGCCTTCAAGGCCGCCGTGGCGGACCGGTACCCGCGCTCCGCGTACACCATCGCCACCAAGCTGTTCGCCTCGCCCAATGTCGTCAGCAGCGAGGCGGAAGCGAAGCAGGAATTTTATACAAGCCTCGAGCGCACGGGCGCCGGATACATCGATTTTTACCTGCTCCACGCCATCCAGCGCTCCAACGTGGACAAATACGACCAGTACGGCCTGTGGGACTTTGTGAAGGAACTGAAGGCCAGGGGCCTGATCCGCCACTGGGGCTTTTCCTTCCACGCGGACCCCATGCTGCTGGAAGAGCTGCTGAACAAGCACCCGGACGCCGAGTTTGTCCAGCTGCAGATCAACTACGCCGACTGGGATAACCCGGGCGTCGCCTCCCGCGTCAACTGGGAAATCTGCAGGGCCTACGGCAAGCCCGTCGTCATCATGGAGCCGGTCAAGGGCGGCGTGCTGGCCGACCCCATCCCCACGGTCCGGGAGCTGTTCGACCGGGAGGGCAGCGGCCGTTCCTACGCCAGCTGGGCGGTGCGCTACGTCGCCGGGCTGTCCAACATCATGGCGATCCTGAGCGGCATGAGCGACATCAGCCAGATGGAGGACAACCTGCGCACCATGCGGGAGCCGCCCCTGACGGAAGCCGAATACGAGCTGATCCGTCAGGCGCAGGAAGCGCTGAACGCCGACAAGTCGATCCCCTGCACCGCCTGCCATTACTGCACCGACGGCTGCCCCATGGGCATCCCCATCCCCGAGATCTTCAACGTGGTGAACCGCCGCAAGGGCAGCCCGGAATTCCGCACCCTGCGGGAATACAGCATCGTCACCCAGGACAAGGGCAGGGCAGGCCAGTGCGTCGCCTGCGGCCAGTGCGAATCCGTCTGCCCGCAGCACCTGCCCATCATCAAGCTGCTGGCGGAATGCAGGGAAACGCTGGAGAAATAACAGGATATATATCCGGAACAAAGGGGCTGCCGCAGAAATGCAGCAGCCCGCTTTTATTTTTGGGAATACCAAGAAACATGGATTATTGTGGAATCAACCTTATCCCAGATCCACGATGACCGGCAGGATCATCGGGTTGCGCTTCATCTTTTCGTAGATGAAGCGGTGGATCTCTTCCTTGATGCGGTTCTTGATCTGCGGCCAGTCGGCGCTCTCGATCCGACCGTAGGAATAGACGATGGCGCGGACGATGTCCCGGGCCTGGTCGATGATGTCCTCGTTTTCACGCACATAGATGAAGCCGCGGGAAATGATGTCCGGCCCGGAGACCAGCGCGTTTTCCGTGCGGTCGTAGGCCATGGCGATGATCACCAGGCCCTCCTGGGAAAGGTGCTTTCGGTCCCTGAGGACGACATTGCCCACGTCGCCGATGCCCAGACCGTCCACCAGCACCTCGCCGAAGGGGACGACCTCGCCCAGGCTGATGCCCTTCTTGGAGACCTCGATCACCTGGCCGGGGGTGGGGATCATGATGTTCTCCTGGGGGGTACCCAGGTCCTCCGCCAGCTCCGCGTGCTGCCACAGGTGCCGGTACTCGCCGTGAATGGGGATGAAGTACTTGGGCTTGACCAGGGTATGCATCAGCTTGAGCTCTTCCTGGCAGGCGTGGCCGGATACGTGCACCTCGGCCATCGCGCTGTAGATCACCGTCGCGCCGCAGCGGTACAGCTGGTTGATGACGCGGGAGATGTATTTTTCGTTGCCGGGGATGGGCGTGGCGGAGATGATGACGCGGTCGGTCTGCTTGATGGCCAGCTTGCGGTGCTCGGAATAGGCCATGCGGGTCAGGCCGCTCATGGGCTCGCCCTGGCTGCCCGTGGTCAGGATCAGGATCTGGTCGTCCCGGTAGTTCTCGATGTCGTCGATTTCCAGCAGGCTTTCCGGGGGGATCTTGAGCTCGCCCAGTTCCAGGGCGACCTGGCTGACATTGACCATGGACCGGCCGACAAAGCAGACCTTGCGGCCGTAGCTCAGGGCGCAGTCCACCACCTGCTGCACGCGGTTGATGTTGGAAGCGAACATGGCCACGATCACGCGGCCGGCGGCATCCCGGAACTGGGCGTTGAAGGTGTTGCCGATGTTCTTTTCGGACATGGTGAAGCCCCGGCGCTCGACGTTGGTGCTTTCGCACAGCAGGAGCGTCACGCCCTTTTCGCCCAGGCGGGCCAGGGTGCCCAGGTCGGTCACTTCCCCGTCCACCGGGGTAAAGTCGATCTTGAAGTCGCCCGAATGGACGATCACGCCCGCGGGGCAGGAGATCGCCAGGGCGCAGGAGCCGCTGATGGAATGGTTGACGTGAATGAATTCCACGGTAAACGCGCCGAGCTTAATGACGTCCCGGGGCTTGACCGTGTTGAGCGAAATGCCGTTCACCCTGTGTTCCTTGAGCTTGATATCGATCAGGGCCAGGGTGAGGCGGGTGCCGTACACAGGCGCGGGGGCCTGCGGCAGCACATAGGGCAGCGCGCCGATGTGATCCTCGTGGCCGTGGGTAATGACGTAGCCGCGGATGCGGTCCTTGTTTTCCACCAGGTAGGAAACGTCCGGGATCACCAGGTCGATGCCCAGCATGTCCTCCTTGGGGAAGATGGAGCCGCAGTCCACCACGATGATGTCTTCGCCATATTCGATCACATAGATATTTTTGCCGATCTCTTCGACACCGCCCAGCGGAATGATGCGAATTTTGGGAGTTTCCGCCATAAAAATCCTTTCTGTATCAATCAGGGTTGGTCCGGTATGCTTGCAAAAAAGGACGGTTGGTCAGTATACAATCATCCCATTCATAAAAATTCAAGAAAATCACCGCTTGTCCGAACCCTCACTGCGTATGACCGTCCGGGCAAGCCACAGATTTGAATTTTATACATGGATATTATAACACATTTGACCCTCATTTGAAAAGAGACGTTCTGGCCGATTTTTCGGCGTATTTTTACTGTTTTATGTAATTTGGCCGGTTTTGGGGACCGCGGCCGCGCCTTGACACCGCGCCGTTCCCATGATATGATCTGGCCGGAAAAACCTTTTGAAGAAGGATGGTACGCAAGTATGAAACGGATCGTTTGCCTGCTGCTGACCGCGCTGCTCCTGACCGTCACGCTGTCCGCCGCCGCCGGCCCGGAAAGCCTCATCGGGACGGCCTTCCCGGACTTTACCGTCACCGCCTACGGCGGGGAAACGTTTACGCTTTCGGAAGCCCTGGAAACCCACGACCTGGTGGTCATCAATTTCTGGGCCAGCTGGTGCGGGCCGTGCCAGTACGAATTTCCCTACATGGAAGCGGCGTACGAACAGTACGCCGACCGGGTGGCTGTGATCGCCCTTTCCGTCGACCCCAATGATACGGACAAAGTCCTCGGTGAATTTGTCGACTACTTCCGCTTCCAATTTCACGTCGCCCGCGATCAGGAAAATCTGTTCCGCCTGACGCAGAGCCAGGGGATCCCCACCACTTTGATCATCGGCAGCGGGCGGACCGTGCTGGCCGCCGACGTAGGCGCCAAGACCTCCATTTCCGCCTTCACCAAATGGTTCGACAGCTTCCTGCCGGCAGCGTCCGGAGCGGATGCCGAATAAACCCGGCGATGAACGCGGGCGGACGAAGGCGCAATGCCCCCGGCAGCAAGCGCTGAGCGTCATCGCCCGGCCCGAAGAAAGACTGCGCGGAAACGATAAAAACAGAATCGGCGGAAACGGCCAGCACGGCCGGTTCCGCCGGTTTTTTGTCTTGTATTATTTGGAAGCAAAGCGCGCGCGGTGCGCCTGCTCGGAGGCCGGGGCGACGATCTCGCCCGCGCTGAGCAGGGACTGCTTGGTCAGCAGCGGGCCGACCAGCTCGTAGATCATCACGCTGAAGAGGATGATGTTGCGAACAATCCCGCCGTACTCTGCGCCCAGCGCCTGCGCGCTGACGATCATGCCCAGCGCGACGCCGGCCTGCGGGAACAGGGTAATGCCCAGGTGCTTCTGAATGACCTTGGGGCAGCCCATGAGCTTCGAGGAGGAATAAGCGCCCAGGTACTTGCCCGCGCAGCGCACCAGGATGTACGCCAGGCCGATCAGGATCGTGGTCGGATAGCGGAACACCGTCAGGTCCAGCTGCGCGCCGGAGAGGACGAAGAACACCGCGTACAGCGGCGCCGTCCAGCGCTCGGAACGGTTCATGATGTCGTCCGAATACTCGCACAGGTTGCACAGCACCGTGCCCAGCATCATGCAGACCAGCAGGGAACTGAAGCCGATCTTCACGCCCCCGCCCAGCGGGATCTCCAGGGAGGACAGGGCGATGGTCATGATCACGAAGGAGATGGTCATCGACAGGCGGTTGCGGTTGGAGAAGAAGAACTTTTCCACCCAGGTCAGGATGCCGCCCATGACCGCGCCCAGGACCAGCGAGCAGACGATCTCCAGCAGCGGGTTCAGCACCACGGAAATCACGTTGATGGAGCCGCCGATCATCGCCTGCGCGACGCCGAAGGACACCGCGAACAGGATCAGGCCCACCGCGTCGTCCAGCGCGACGATGGGCAGCAGCAGGTCGGTCACCGGGCCCTTGGCCTTGTACTGGCGCACCACCATCAGCGTGGCGGCCGGAGCCGTGGCCGACGCGATCGCGCCCAGGATGATGGCCACGGGCAGGGGCAGCACCTCATCGCCCAAAACGAAATGCAGGCCGATCAGCACGGCGTCCACCAGCACGGTGGCGGCAACGGCCTGGATGATGCCGATGACCGTCGCGGTCTTGCCCGTTTGTTTCAGGTGGGACATCCGGAACTCGTTGCCGATATCAAAGGCGATAAAGCCCAGCGCCACGTTGGACAGGACGGAGACCTGCTCCAGGTCCTCCATGCTGGCAAAGCCGAAACCGGGCAGCCCGATCCGCCCGAAGGCGTAGGGCCCCACCAGCACGCCGGCGATCAGGAACGCCGTCACGTCAGGGCACTTGAAATGGATCCATTTGAAGACACGGGTCATCATCAGCCCGGCCCCCAGGGCGAACGCTGTCGCCAGAAGAATACGCATCAAATCATCACTTTCCAAAAGAATAGTCGCGGCCCGTTTGTCAGGCCACGGCATATTATAGTCTTGCGGAAAGCGAAAAACAAGGCGCTTATTTGTCCTCTTTCGGGACAGAAAGGACAGGGGGAAGAGCGGGGTAATCAGCAGAAAAACCCGGCCGACACGGGACTGTTTATCATTCGTTAGTCCGTTATCCGGCCGGTTTGCTCTTTTTGGCCGTTTTGATAGAGGAGATGAGCAGCTTCCTGATTTTGCTGCATTGGGAAAATGCTCGGCTGTATTCTTCCGGTGTCAGCATGGCGTTCATGGATTCACGGCGGCTCCGCCGCCAATTCATGCGCCGAAGGCGCAATTCATGTGCCGCAGGCACCATTCATGCAGAAGGCAATTCATCAGGATCATTCAATGGACCAATGAATTGGCTTCGCCATGATTTCTCGCTTCGCTCCATGAATTGCGCTTCGCGCATGATTTCTCGCTTCGCTCCGTGCATGGGCGGCTCCGCCGCCATCAGAAGAGATCCAGCGAACTGTCCAGATACACTTCCTCCCGGACTTTCAGCTGGTACTCCGGCTTTGTCATATAATACAGCAGGAATTCCAGCACGACGGCGCTGCCCAGGCTCCGGCCCTCGATCTTGAAATGGGAGAACCCGGCCGGGAGGTATACGTCCTGAATCTCCCGGATACCGATGAACCCCGGGTTCTTCATGGCGTCTGAAAAGCGGTAGCCCCGGCCGGCGTCCGGGGACGCGCAGACGTGGTCCGGGCAGGCCTCCCCCAGGTTTTTCCGGCTGACGTTTTCGTAGCAGGCCTTCCGGTCCGGGCAGGAAAACCAGCAGCATTCATTGCACAGGAATTCCACTTTCCGCTTCTGCGCGTCCTGAAGCGTCTGCAGCCGGTCGTACGCCCTGTTCAGCCGGAAGTCCGGCACCACGAAGCGGAACTCCGGGCGGTTCAGCTCCGCTTCCAGCTGCTCAAAACGGGTCAGCACCTTGGTGGTCGACGAAACAAAGTACAGGCCCGGATACTTCTTTTGAAGATACCCGAGCAGCAGGTCGGAAGACAGGATCACGCCGGACGGCACCGGGCTGTTTTTTTCAAACAGGGCGCACAGCGCGTTGCAGGCGGGGTCCGAAAGATGCGCTTCCCTGAGCAGGGAATTGCTGAAGGTGAGCCGCGCGGAAACGCCGTATTCCCGCATGAGGGCCGCCGCGTTTTCCGCCTTTTCCTCCCCGAACCCGGCGCGGCCCCCGTCCCACAGGCACCCGGCAGGCGCCCCGTAGACGGAGCCGATGTCGCACCAGTCGTAAAAATACTCCCGGTGCTCCCGGAACAGGGGGAGAAAAACGCTGTACAGCTGATAAAACTCAAACAGCCCGGGCAGATGATAATACGCCTTCATATGGTTCGCACCGTCCGTCATTCGTATATTGATCCCGCAATCCGCCGCGCAAAGCCCTTTCAGCCGGTCATGCGGCGGATCAGTTTTTGGCCTTCCGTTTTGAGCCACCGCTCCTGTTCCCGGTATCCGGGCAGCACCCGGGCGACCTCGGCCCAGAAGGCGGGAGAATGGTTCAGGAACTTCCGGTGGCACAGCTCATGCACCACCACGTAATCCAGCACTTCGGACGGGGCTTCCATCAGCAGGCAGTTGAAGTTGAGGTTCCCCTGGGCGGAGCAGGAACCCCATTTGCTCTTCTGATTGCGGATGGTAATGCGGCCGTAGGTCACCCCCGCCAGTGGGGCGTAATGCGCGGCCCGCTGCGGGATCACTTTGAGCGCCTGCTCCGCCAGGCGCCTGATGTCTTCTTCCGTATAGGGGGGCAGATTCTGCACTGCTTCCTCCTGCGCAAGGCGCTTTTCCAGCCAGGCCCGGTGCTTGTTTAAGAATTCACGGATCTCCTGGTCCGTCATGCGGGCGGGCACGTACAAAAGGACCCGGCCCGGGCCGTCCAGCTGCATCCGAATGGTTTTCCGGTTCTGGCGAATGATTTCCGTCTGGTATTCCATGTCTGTCTCCCCCGTCACCGGACGAGCGCATAGGCGCGTCCGGGCCGCTTTTCGATCTTCCCGTCCAGCTCCAGCAGGCTCAGCTCGCCCGACAGGGTGCCGATGTCCATCCCGGTCTCGGCAAGGAGCTCCTCAAAGGTCTTTTCTTCCAGGCGCAGGGCGCGCAGAACGGGATGATCCGCCGCCCCGGCAGGCGCGGCGGCCGGTTCCGCCGGCGCTTCCGGCGGGGAAACCTTGAGCCGGCTCAGGATATCGGACGGGCAGGTGCACATTTCCGCCCCTTCCTTGAGGAGCTTGAGCGGCAGCTCGCTGCCCGGGGAATCGATGTTCCCGGGCAGGGCGAACACCGTGCGCCCCTGGTCCAGGGCGTGGTTGACGGTGCTCTGGGTGCCGCTCCTCAGCCCCGCCTCCACCAGCAGCAGCGCGTCCGTCAGCCCGCTGATGATGCGGTTCCGCCGGGGAAAATGATAGGGCAGCGGCGGCGTGCCCAGTGCGAACTCGCTGACCAGCGCCCCGCCGGACAGGATGATCTGATCCGCCAGCTCCCGGTTTTCGGGCGGGTATACCTGGTCCAGCCCGCAGCCCAGCACCGCGGCGGTCTTCCCCCGGCCGGCCAGGGCGCCCTGGTGGGCGGCGGTGTCGATCCCCCGGGCCATGCCGCTGACGATGGCCACCCCGCAGGCCGCGATATCCCGGGACAGGCGGAAGGCGCAGTCCCGCCCGTAGCGGGTGCTGTGCCGGGAGCCGACCACCGAAAGGGCCGGCCCCTGGGGCAGATGGCCCTTGACGTACAGAAGCTCCGGCGCGTCCGGGATGTCCCGCAGCTTCCCGGGGTATTCGGGATCCTCCGCGCAGCAGGCCCGCACGCCGGCCTTCTCCATGTCCTCCAGCAGCCGGTCGATGCCCCGGTCCCGGGCGGCGGCCAGTTCCCGGAAAGGCTTGTCGCCCACCAGCCGGCGGATCTCCGCGCTCCATCCGTTCAGCGCGCCTTCCGGCCCGCCCAGCTTTTCATCGATCAGCCGCCGCCCCCGGGGCGTCAGGCTCTCGGACTGGGAGAGGAAAATCAGCGCTTTTTTATGCTCGGAACAGTTCATGCCGGTTCATCCTTTCTCGGTACCTGTTCAGTCAAAGACTGATACTATTCTCTGATAAAACTGCTAAATCTTGCATGCACTTTTGACGCTTTCTCCGC
>CAMJXZ010000032.1 GCA_946409855.1 uncultured Clostridia bacterium
TCAGAATGACATCCGGGGGTTGGCCCCGGGGAAAGGGCTTCGCGCATCCTGCTTCACCACGAATTCGCCTGTCACTTTGATGTCTTCCTGTTGCCGGACATACGCCCCGCCCGCCAGTGTCTGCCCCCCGGGTGTCATCCTGAACCCTGAAAAGCGTTTGCCGCCGCAAGGCAAACGCCAGGGTGAAGGATCTGTTCTGCTGTTCAGAAGAACACTGCCGCCCCTTCCCCGCACCGTGCGCCCGCCGCAGAACAGATTCTTCGCGACGCGGCCGGCTGATGGGGCCGTCCTTCTTCGTCGTTCAGAATGACATCCGGGGGCGGGCCGGCCAATCCTTTTCGTCTTTCGCCGGAACAGGACACCGCAGGCTGGTCTATCAACGGATCATCCTTTTTTTCCGGCGTACACCCGGCCCAAACATTACTTCGTCAAACGCCCGCCCCGGATGTCATCCTGAGCGGCCCCCCAGCGAAGGATCTTGGGGCCGGGACCTCCTGCTGCCGGCGCAGGCCGGGATTCGGATCCCCAAATGCTCCTATAAAAAACCGCCGCGGAAAAACCGCAGCGGTCATTTATTTATTTGTCCGTTCCCGTCAGCGCCTCGTCGATGGCCTTCGCGGCGGTCTTGCCGGCGCCCATGGCGGAGATCACGGTGGCGGCGCCGGTGACAGCGTCCCCGCCGGCGTACACCCGCTCCCGGGAGGTAAGGCCTTCCTCGGTGACGACGATGCCGCCGCGGCGGTTGACCTCGAGGCCCTCGGTGGTGTTCTTGATGAGGGGGTTCGGGCTGGTGCCGATGGCCATCACCACCGTATCCACCGGCAGCTCAAACTCGCTGCCCGCGATGGGCACGGGGCGGCGGCGGCCGGAGGCGTCCGGCTCGCCCAGCTCCATCCGGATGCTGCGGATGCCGGTCACACAGCCGTTCTTCGGGTCCCGCGGGTTGTCCGGGTTCTGATAGCCCAGGATCGCCACCGGGTTGCACAGCAGGCGGAAATCGATGCCCTCCTCCTGGGCGTGCTCCACCTCTTCCTTCCGGGCGGGGAGCTCTTCCATGGAGCGGCGGTAAATGATGTAGACCTTTTCGGCCCCCAGGCGCAGGGCCGTGCGGGCGGCGTCCATGGCGACGTTGCCGCCGCCTACCACCGCCACGCGGCCGCCCTTCATGATGGGCGTCGCCGGATCGTCCCGGAAGGCCTTCATCAGGTTGGAACGGGTCAGGTACTCGTTGGCGGAATAGACGCCCTTGAGCGCCTCCCCCGGGATGCCCATGAAATTGGGCAGGCCGGCGCCGGAGCCGATGAACACGGCCTCGTAACCCATCTGAAACAGTTCGTCCACGGTCAGGGTTTTGCCGATGATCACGTTGGTCTGGATATCGACGCCCAGGGCGCGCAGGGTATCCACCTCCCGCGCCACGATGGCCTTGGGCAGACGGAACTCGGGGATGCCGTACACCAGCACGCCGCCGGCGGTGTGCAGGGCCTCGAACACGCTGACCCGGTAGCCCTTCTTGGCCAGGTCTCCCGCGCAGGTCAGGCCCGAGGGGCCGGCGCCCACCACGGCGACCTTATGCCCGTTCTGCGCGGGCGGCACCGGCTGGTCCGACGCGTGCTCGTTGTGCCAGTCGGCCACGAAGCGCTCCAGCCGGCCGATGCCGACCGGGTCCAGCTTCGCCTTGACGCGCAGGGTGCACTGGGCCTCGCACTGGGTCTCCTGCGGGCAGACGCGGCCGCAGACGGCGGGCAGGGAGGAGGAACGGCTGATCGTCTGATACGCCCCCTCAAAATCCCCCTGGCGGATCTGGCGGATGAAATCCGGGATCTCGATATTCACCGGGCAGCCCGCCACGCAGGGGCGGTTCCGGCAGTTCAGGCACCGGGCGGCTTCCGCCTGGGCGACCTCCAGGCTGTAGCCCAGGGCGACCTCCCGGAAGTTATGGGCGCGCACTTCGGGCGCCTGGGTGGGCATTTCGTTTTTCTTCGGTGCAATGGCCATCTCTCTGCCTCCTCACGCCTGGCGGAACAGGCTGCAGGCCGCTTCGTGGGCGTGCCGTTCAAAGTCAAAGTACATGCGGCTGCGGCTCATCGCCTCGTCAAAGTCGATCAGGTAGCCGTCGAAATCCGGCCCGTCCACGCAGGCGAACTTCGTCGTGCGGGTGCCATCCTCCGAAACCAGCGTCAGCCGGCAGCCACCGCACATGCCGGTGCCGTCGATCATGATGGGGTTCATCGACACCGTGACGGGCACCTTGTAGGGCCGGGCGGTGCTGACCACGAATTTCATCATGATCAGCGGCCCGATGGCGATGATCATATCGAAACGCTCGCCCGCGTCCAGCATTTCCTTTAAGGGGATCGTGACGTTGCCGTGCCGGCCGTAGGAGCCGTCGTCGGTCATCACGATCAGCTGATCGGAGCAGGCGTTGAACTCCTCCTCCAGGATCAGCAGGTCCTTATTCCGGAAGCCGATGATGCTGGTCACCTTCGCGCCCAGGCGGTGAAATTCCTGCGCCACGGGCATGGCGATGGCGCAGCCCGCCCCGCCGCCGATCACGCAGACATTGCGCAGCCCTTCGGTATGGGTGGGGACGCCCAGGGGGCCGGCGAAATCCTGCAGGGATTCCCCCGCCTGCTTGTGGTTCAGCTTTTCCGTGGTCGCGCCGACCACCTGGAAGATCACCTTGACGGTGCCTTCCGACGGGTCCGTCCCGGCGACGGTCAGGGGAATGCGCTCCCCGTCCTCGTCCACGCGCAGGATGATGAACTGCCCCGGCTTGGCCTTGCGGGCCACCAGGGGCGCTTCCACTTCGATCTGGGTCACGGTCGGGTTCAGTTCCCGCCGTCTGACGATTTTATACATACACCCTCCTTGTCAAGGAAAGGCAGCCCGCTCCCGGGCTGCCGGAAATACCCGTCGGATACGGCGGTCCCCCGCCGCTCCAATGATTATAGGGAAAACCGAAGGAAAATGCAAGCCGTCCGCATAAACCTCATTGTATAAAAACGGTACTGATTGGAGCGCAGGGGGGACTTACGGTCCGGGGCCTGCCGGCCCGCTGCTATTCAGTGATCATGTCCCGGGACCTTACAGGCCCCGGGGAGAACCTCATCCGGCCCGCTGCGCGGTCCACCTTCCCCAGTGGGGAAGGCTTTTGGCCGCCCGGCACCGTCCTCGCTGAAAACAGGCTAACGTCCTGTTCTTCGGGCACTTACAGCCTCCTCCATACTCCCCCGCCAAGGCCAGAATGCCGCGAAGCCCCTGCCGCCTCCGGTCGGCTGCGCCGATCCGGCGAGTAAATCGCCGGACGGACAAGGGCTTCGCGCCGTTCTGTCCCCATCATATCTCTCTCACAGCTTGGCTTTTCCCATCTTTGCCGACCCCGTAAAAAACAATTACTGATTCTCTATCCTTCAGGAACCGGAACAAGTTCCACCCCTTCCGCCGGGGTCATCGTCCCTTCCCCGGCAAAGTACACCGGGCCGGCGGGGGCGTCCTGCAGGGTGAAGGCGAGAAAGACGCCGGGCCGGGGCTGACGGGCGATCGCCGCCGCTTCGGCCGCCGGGTCCTGCGCGGTGCAGAGGATCACCAGGCTGTACGCCATCTCCCTGAGCTCCGTCATCGGCCCGCCGAGGGCGGCCGTCAGCACCTGCCGGGCAGGCTCGCCGCTTTCCGTGCTCACAAAGGCGTGGCGGTACACGGGACCGCTTTCCCCTTCGAGGGCGTAATACCCGTACCGCTCCCCGTTCATGGGGAAGGCCGCGAAGCGGCAGAAAGCGGACGGGGAGGGCAGGACGATCTCCCCCGCGTCGGAAGGCCCCGCCGCTTTGGGCGCGCCGGGAACCCGGTACGGCGTGCTGCCCGTATCCGCCATCTGCACGGAGAAGCCCGAATCGGTGTACAGGTAGCCGGATGAAAAGCCTCTCCCCCGCAGCTGCCCGGCCACGTACTCCAGCAGATACGCGTCCTTCATCAGGTTCAGGGAAAGCACCGGCGCGCCGACGTCGTTTTCCCGCGCCCAGGCCCGGTATTCTTCGCTGACGTTCAGGCGGGCGCGCCCGTCCTCCACCTCCAGGGAAAAGGCGTCCGGATCCCGCAGCCAGGCGGTCATCTCCCGCAGCAGGTCCGCCTCCTCCGGGCGGTTCACGGGGTCCGCCTCCGCCGGCTCCTCCAGCCAGCGCAGCGTCCGCCATTCCCGGAAGAGCGGCCCGGCGAACAGGCTGTAGCCCTGCCCGGCTTCGGTGCGCCGGAGGGCGTCCCGGAGCGTATCAGCCAGGAACGCGCTGATTTCCACCCATTCGCCCGGGGCGGCGTTCAGGCTGGCCAGGTTGCGGACGCCTTCATACGTCCCGTCCTCGTCCAGCTGCCGGTACGCCCAGAGCAGCGCGTCCGAATACACGCCCTGTACTTCCCGGAGGTCCGCCCGGATCCGGCTGCTGCTCCCGCTCAGATAATACCTGAGGTGCACCCCGCTGTCAAACAGCGTGACCGCCGTCTGCACGGAATAATCCACGTCGTGGTACCCGCTGTCCCGGTGCAGAAAACCGAGCACCCCGGCGGTGACGGAGCCGACGGCGATCAGCGCCGCCAGCAGGAACACCGCCAGCCGGACGATGTTTTTCTTTTCCCGAAACAAACCGTTTAACGTCCTTTCAAAAAGGGCCGTTGCAGAAAAAACACTGCAGCAGCCCCGTCATTCCTGGCAAAAAGAAAGCAATACAGATCATGAGACGACCATCCCCGGGGGGCGGAAACCGGCCGGCAGACCGTTTTCATTTGGAACAGCCGAACCTCATCCGTCCGCTTCGCGGACACCACCGGGGCCTTCCGGCCCGTTGTTCGGTGAAAACTGTCCACCGGACAGTTTTCCGGGCCCTCACAACCCCCAGCGGGGAAGGCTTTTGGAGCGCGCAGCGGGCCGGGTGAGCATTCACCTGCGCCTCATCCGTCCGGGACATGCCTCACCCGAACCGCCTGGCCTTGTAGGCGGCAATCTCTTTGGAATCGCCAAAGACCATGTGGCCGTTCCCGATGTCCACCAGCTTGGGCTGTTCCTCGCCTTCCCGGTATTCGCGGGGCTCGTAGACGAAGAGCTTTTTCTTCTTTTCCAGGATCGGGTCCGGGATGGGGATGGCGCTCATCAGGGAGTGGGTGTAGGGATGCAGGGGGTATTTGAACAGTTCCTCCGTCTCCGCCACTTCCATGACGCGGCCCTTGTAGATGACCACGATGCGGTCGCTGATGAAGCGGACGATGGACAGGTCGTGGGCGATGAACAGGTAGGTCAGGCCCCGCTCCTGCTGGAACTTCTTGAGCAGGTTCAGCACCTGGGCGCGGATGGAAACGTCCAGCGCGGAAATGGGTTCGTCGGCCACGATCAGCTCCGGCTCCATCACGATGGAACGGGCCAGGCCGACGCGCTGGCGCTGGCCGCCGGAAAACTCGTGGGGATAGCGGGTCAGGTGCTCGGGCAGCAGGCCCACTTCGCTGATGGCCTTTTCCACCTTGTTCATGCGGTCCTTTTCATCCTTGAACAGGTGGAAATTGTACAGGCCCTCGGAAATGATGTATTCGATGGTGGCGCGCTCGTTCAGGGAAGCGGCCGGGTCCTGGAAGACCATCTGGATCTTGCGGATGACCTCCCGGTCCTTGGCGCGGCTGAGCTTGCCGGAGATCTTCTCCCCCTTGAAATAGATGGCGCCGCTGCTGCAGGGATTGATGCGCACGATGGCGCGGCCGATGGTCGTCTTGCCGCTGCCGGACTCGCCCACCAGCGACAGGGTCTCCCCCTTGTAGATGTCAAAGCTCACATCGCTGACGGCCTTGAAGCTGGTTTTCCCCTGTTTGAAGACGACGTCCAGATTCTGAACGGAAAGCAGGACTTCCCGCTGCTGCTGATTCTCCATTCGTTCGCCTCCTTACTCTTCAAAGTCGCCGTAGATGCTGACCATTTTCTCATGCAGGTTCTGGATGTTCGCGGGCGCCTCGGTCCTGGGCGCGCGGGGATCCAGCAGCCAGGTCTTGGCGTAGTGGGTGTCGCTGACCCTGAACATGGGCGGTTCTTCCGTCAGGTCGATGGCCATGGCGTACTCGTTGCGGGGCGCGAAGGCGTCGCCGATGATCTTGTTGTACAGGGACGGCGGCGTGCCGGGGATGGAGAACAGGTCGGTGCCCTTCTCCGTCAGCTGCGGCAGGGACGAAAGCAGCGCCCAGGTATAGGGGTGTTTGGGCTCGTAGAAGATCTCCTCCACGGTGCCCAGCTCCACGATCTGCCCGGCGTACAGCACGGCCACGCGCTCGGCCACGTTGGCCACCACGCCCAGGTCGTGGGTGATGTAGACGGTGGTAAAGCCCAGATCCCGCTGCAGGTCCTTGATCAGGCGGATGATCTGCGCCTGGATGGTCACGTCCAGGGCGGTGGTGGGCTCGTCGCAGATGAGGATCTTGGGCTGGCAGGACAGGGCGATGGCGATGACGATGCGCTGCCGCATGCCGCCGGAGTACTGGAAGGGATAGTCGTCAAAGCGCTGCTCCGGTTCCGGAATGCCCACCTTGCCCATGATCTCCAGGGTGCGCTTCCGGGCCTCCGCCTGGGAGCACTTCTGGTGCTTGAGGATGACCTGCATGATCTGCTTGCCGATGGGAATGACCGGGTTCAGGCTGGTCATCGGGTCCTGGAAAACGGTGGCGATGCGCTTGCCGCGGATCTGCTGCCAGTCGTTGGTGTAGCGGACGTTGGCGCAGTCGATCACGGCGTAGCCTTCCAGGAGGTTTTCCTGTTCGTTATAGCGGCGGTATTCCACGTACAGCACGGCCGTCTGGAAGATCTTGCGGCGGATGTTCCGGTCGTTCAGGTCTTCGCCGGAAATCATCGCCTGCCTGAAGGCCTTGAGCAGCTTGCGGATGAACAGGACCTGTTCCTTCACGGGATAGCGGGCGATGGACAGCACCATTTCATAGGCCAGGATTTTGTTGCGCTCCAGGATGCTTTCGGGCAGGCTGCCGGTGGAGCGGATCCGCTCTTCCCGCTTGGCCCGGAGGGCGGCCAGCTCTTCCTGGTCACGGCGCTGGCGGGCGGTGTCCTTCCTGTAGGCTTCGGTGCGCTCCCTGATCAGCCTGTCCCGCCGGGCGGTCAGCTCGCTCTCCTGCCGGACGCATTCCCTGATCTTTTCCTCGCACTTGAGGATCTCGGCCTGGTCGTCCTTGCTGTGCCGGTCCAGGGTCAGAAGGTAGTTGTTGGTATCCACCTGGGTATCCCGGAGATCCCGAAGGCGGGCCTGGTACTCCTCTTCCTCGGAAACGGACAGGGATTTGACATGCTTCATGTCCGACTCCTTGGCCTGGATCAGCCGGTATTCCTCGGCGCCGCGCTCCAGCAGGGAGTATTTATTCAGCTTTTTGAGCAGGAAATCGTTGAGCCGGCGGTTGTAGGGGGTCATCCGGACGTCGGTCTTCGACAGCTCCTCGTCGTCCAGGATGATGCTGCCCTCGGGGATGAAGCCGTTGTTTTCCAGCATGCCGGCGAAGGTCTTGGTGAGGACGGACTTGCCCGAGCCGCTCTCCCCCACGATGGCCAGGGATTCATGCTCGTACACGTCCAGGGAGACGTTGCGGATGGCGGTCAGGATGCGGCCGCGGACGTTGAACTTGACGGTCACGTTCTTCAGGGACAAAAGGACCTTGCGCTGTTCCTTATTCTCTTTTTTCAGGGACAGGGGGGCCTGGGAAACGATCTTTTTACTCATGGCGCTCCCTCCCTTACATATGCGTCCTGGGATCGGACGCGTCCGCCAGGTTCTGCCCCAGAACATACAGGATGATGGTGATGGCGGCGGCGATGGCCACCGGCGGCCAGAACTCCCAGGGATACACCATGAAGGCGCTCTGCGCTTCCTGGATCATGCGGCCCAGGGAAGGCACTTCCGCGCTCAGGCCCACGCCGATATAGGAAAGGAAGACTTCCATGGAGATGTACCTGGGAAGCTCCGTGGCCAAAAGCGTCACGATGACGCTGGTCAGGAAGGGCAGGATGTTCTTGGTGATCATCCGGGGGATGGGCGTGCCGAGGCACCGGGACGCCAGGGAGTATTCCCGGTCGCGGATGATCAGCACCTGGGTGCGGAAGAAGTAGGAGATGCCCAGCCAGCCGGTCACCGTCAGGGCGAAAATGAAGCTCCAGAAGCCGGCGCCGATGACGTACACCAGCACCGAAATCAGCAGGATATAGGGCACGTTGGCGATGATGTTGTAGATCACCAGCATCACCTGGTCAAAGCGCCTGGAATAGCCCCATACGGCGCCCATGATGATGCCGATGGTCATGTTGATGGCCGCGCAGATGACGGCCAGCATCAGGCTGGTCCGGGCGGAGGCCATGATCCCCAGGAAGATGGGGTTGCCCATCGGGCCGGAACCCAGGAGCCATTTGACGGAGAAGCCGCCGAAATAATTCCACGCCGCCTGGGGGCTCAGGTTGAAGGTCTTGGCGTCGGTGATGTTTTCGTAGGGCCTGTAGGGCTCGATAGCCGGGATGATAAAGGCGCACAGCAGCAGCAGCACGAAAACGCAGATCAGGAAAATGTTGATCTTTTTGCGGAAGAACACGCGGAACACGCTGGCCCAGTAGGAATACCGGGGCGCGGTGATCTTTTCGGACTGGATGGTATCTTTGTCGATGAAGCGGAACAGGTTTTCCTGTCTTGCTTTGTTCTTTTCACTCATTACCGTCCGCCTCCTCTGCCAGAAGAAAGAGAGATGCGCGGGTCACACCTGGCCAGCAGCAGGTCGCCCAGAATGACGGACACGATGGACAGGGTGGTATAGAAGACCGTGCAGCCCACGATGATGCCGTTGTCATATCCGTTGATCGCGTTGGTCAGCAGGCCGCCCACGCCGGGCACCGCGTATACGCGCTCGGTGATGATGGCGCCGGTCAGACACCCCAGGATGGTGCCGGGAATGCCGTGCACCAGGTAGATCATGGCGTTGGGGGAAATATGCTTGCGGTAGATCTCCTTTTCGCTCATGCCTTCCGCCCGGGCAAACTTGACGTAGTCGCTGTTCATCTGGTCGATCATGTAGCGCCGCATCCATTTCATCAGGTTGCCGATGTCGCGCAGCGCCAGCGAAACGGTGGGCAGGACGTAGCCCAGGATCTTGATTTCAGCGTTGGCGAATTTATAAGGAAGGTTGAAGATCGTGGTGCCGATCGTCGCAAACAGGAAGATGTAGGCCAGGGACGGAACGGCCATGATGAAGATAATGTAGGCGTTTCCGATCTTGTCCCCCAGCCCTTCCTTGTGGCGGGCCATCTGGATGCCCAGCGGCAGGCCGAACAGGTACGCAAGGAAGGTGGCGATCAGGCCGATGACGAAGGAGTTTTCGATCATGCTCAGCCCGCTCAGCCGGTAGGAGTACGTGGTATACTGGTCGGGGAACTGCTTCATCTCCGTCTTGGTGCGGGGGTTGGAATTATAGGTCAGGCTGTGGAAATCGATGGCCGAATTGATGGTCTCGTCCGTTCCCAGCTTGGCCGGGTACTGGGTGACCGTTTTGATCTGTTCGCCGGTGGGGCGGTGGATCACGTCGGTCATTTCCTGCCCGCGGAACTTGGTAAAGGAAGTGCCCAGGTTCAGGTGCAGCCAGTTCTGGTGGATAAAGGGGAACCGGTTATCAAAATATAAAAGATATTTATGCGTGGTGCCGGACCCGACCACGGCGAACAGGCCGCTGTAGGGATCGTGCTCCACGCGCACATAACGCTCCGTCAGGGCAGGGTCCTGAACGTCGGCGGTGGTTTCCACGGTGATCAGATGGGTCAGATAATTCCACAGGCGGAGGAAAACGCTCTTTTCCCGGACCGCCACCAGGTATCCGTCGCCGCCCTTTTTCGCTTTCCCGGAGGGGGAACGCTGGGGGGTCAGATAGTTGGGTTCATAGCCTTTGTTCTTATACAGCGCCATGAACTCCTTCACGGATTCGTTTTCCAGGTAGCTGTTTTCGTCCTGGATGGCGTCCTTGTCCGCCTTGAAATCGGCCTGTTTCGTATAATCGGAACCGTATTTCCCCTCGTACTTGGACTTGAGGAAAGCGGTATAATCCGCGTAATCCAGATAGCCGAACTTCTGGTACTGCGCGTACTCGTACATGACCCTGTCGTTCAGGGATTTTTTGTTCCAGACATCATCCATCTGGAAAATGGAGCTGCGGGGGATCAGCTTGTAGACCAGCAGCATCACGGCGATAATGACCACCAGCAGCGAGAAGATGGAAAAAAGAATGCGCCGCAGCATGTATCTTTTCATGAAAACACCAACTTACTTCACAGTTTTCCGGGCGGAGAAGGCCGGTAAACGAACGGGGGAAGCGGCGAAGGCGCCGCTTCCCCTGCTCTTCAAACGTTACAGACCGTATCGTTTTCCAAAGGGAAACATCAATAGTCCAGACCGATGACCTTCAGCATGTAGCCGTTGACACCAAAGGTATCCAGGTACGTGCAGGGATCGCCGAAGTCGGGGCCCCAGCCGGAGCCGTAGAAGAAGTCGAAGTTTCCGGCGGCGCCGGTGGAAGCGCGGTAGCCGCAGGCATAGAAGTCGGCGGAGGTGGTGGTTTCAACCAGGTTGATGACCACGTTCTCAGCGCCCAGGACGTCTTCGATGACCTGCTTGGTAGCCTGCGCCTGCGCAGTATTGTTGGCGTTGGCGGAATAGTAGGTGATGTCGATGTTGATGGGCCAAGTGACGCTGTCGCCCAGCTCTTCCTTGGCGGCGGCCAGATAGGCCCTGGCCTTGTCGGCGTTGAACCAGCCGTTGCAGGCGTCGGCGACCTTGATCATCTGATCTTCGGGGATGCCGGCTTCCGCTTCCAGCTTGCTCAGATAGTACTGCACCATTTCGCCGTAGAAGGTGCCAGCGGCGAACTCGTGGCCGTCAGCGTCCGCAATGGCGCCTTCCAGGGACACGAACTCGGGGTGGGTGTACATGTTGCGCAGGTTGGCTTCCTTCAGGTCTTCACCACGGGAAATGGCGTTCACGGTCGCCTTGTCCCAGGCCGCGGTGAAGGCCTTGCGGAAGTTCTTGTTCATCAGGGCGGTGTGGGTATCGATCTTCTGCTGCTCGGTCTGGGGAGAAGCAGCGGCGCCGCTTTCCAGGGCGAAGGTGCCGCGGTTCAGGTTCAGGCCGCCGAAGTAGGAGGTAGAGGTGGTCTCGGTAACAAACGCATACTTGTCGAAATTACCGTCGTTCTTGGCAAGCGCAAGCCTGCCGTCAGCTTCGGTCAAAGCGGAAGCAACATACACGCCGGCCACTGTGTCGGCATAGTACTGGGCGGGGTTCTCGCCGTTGTCATAAATCCAGGTGATGCTGTTCAGGGTCACCTTGTCGGCGTTGTAGTAGTTGGGGTTCTTCACGATCACGATTTCGGAATCGGGGTTCAGCTTCTGGAGCAGGAAGGGGCCGGAGTAGACCTGGGAGGCCACGTCGGTGTTCTTGCCGAAGGTGTAGTTGGCGGTGTCGGCGAAAGCTTCCTGATATTCGGAGATGCCGTACACGCCGCCGTGGCTCAGATACCAGTCTTCGCAGATGGGCAGGAAGCAGGAGTAGGTGAGCATGGTCATGAAGTAGGGGATGTTGCCTTCCAGGGTGACGACCAGGGTCTTGTCGTCCACCGCTTCGTAGCCGACCTCGTCAAAGCTGCCGCCGGCCAGATATTCGGAAGCGCCCTTGACCACGCCTTCCACCAGCCATTCCAGGCCGGCGGCGGCGTCCAGCATGTGATGGAAGCCGGCGACGAAGTCGCCCGCGGTCACATCAGCGTATTCTTCGCCTTCGGAGGTGTACCACTTGGCGCCCTCACGGATGTGGAAGGTATACACGGTGCCGTCCTCGGAAACTTCCCAGGATTCGGCCATGGCGGGGCACATCTGGTTCAGGTTGTTGTACTGAACGAGGCCGTCCACGCAGTTGACGGTGATTTCGGTGTCGCTCTGGGAGGAGGTGTTCAGCCAGTCCAGGGTGACGGGCGCGGTGGCGAAGGTGGTCTTGTAATCGCTCTGGAGGGTGTGGCCCTTTTCGGTCAGGTAAGCGGCGGGATCATATTCCCCTTCACCGGCCACAGCCTTGCCCCACAGCTCAAACAGATCGGCACGCTCGGCGGGCGTGAGGAATTCGTCAGACAGCACGACGCCGAAAAGACGATCATCATCATTGCCCCACTGTACATAAGGCACAGTACGGGGAGCACGGCGATCGATCTGGTACGCGCCGCCCTGGGTGGTGTTGGGGATCATCACGGCGCTGTCCAGCAGCATGGCTTCCGCCTGCGCGTACAGGATAAAGCGCTGGTCATTGGTTTCGGCGGCCTTGGCGGCTTTCATCAGCTCGTCGTAAGCGCCGAGCACTTCCAGATAGATGTCTTCGTCTTCCGCGCGTTCATAGGTGACAGCTTCAGCGCCGGCACCCACGACGCCCAGCACCATGACGAGGGCCATCAGCAGGGACAGGAATTTCTTCATGGGTCATACCTCCACAAAAAATATCTTCTCCGCTTTTTTGAAGCGGCAGAAAGCGTACAGGGAAAACTATGGCGTATTATACCAGTGTAAAGAAAAAAATGCAAGAAAAAAACATAAAAGAACATAAGAAAAACAGGACAGTAAATTCCCAGAGTAACTTCCACAGTGTGATTTAAGAATGGGGTTTACTCTGCCCTGCTGAAGCAGGATGATGGAAGGATTCTAACACAATTCCCGCCGTTATGCAATCGGATATTGCGCGGTTTTGGCAAAAAATTGCGCACTTTGGGCAAAAAAATGATCAGAATGTACGGAAAACGCGCCCGCGAACGGGCCCGTCAACGAAAAAAACAGCGTTTATAACGCTGTTTTTCCATCGGCCGCCCGGAAAGGGCCGTCCGCCGTTTACGCGATCCGTTCCACCTTGATGCGGGGCAGGAGGCTGTCGTACTGTTCCTTCGTGCACAGAAGGGTGCCTTCCCGCATGACGGAGCCCTGGGCCGCCGCGATGCCGCAGGCCAGCGCCTGTTCCGGCGGCTGGTTCAGAAGCAGCGCGCTGCACAGGCCCGCCACCATGGCGTCCCCCGCGCCCTGCAGGCCCTTGACCTGGATGGGCAGCCCGGGCGAATACCAGGCGCCTTCCCGGTTGGCGTAAATCGCGCCGTCGGCGCCCAGGGACAGGCAGACGGCGCTGATGCCGTCGTTGACCAGCTTCTGCGCTTCCTCCCGGGCGGCGTCCAGGGAGGAGATCCGCCGGCCGCAGAGGGCCTCCATTTCCCGGCGGTTGGGCTTGACCAGGGTCGGCCGGGCCTTGAGCCCTTCGGCCAGCAGCTCCGCGGGCACGTCCAGCACCGTGGGCACGTTCTGTTCCTGCGCGGCGCGGATGATGCGGCAGTAGATGTCAATCGGCGTCCCGGGCGGGACGCTGCCGCCCATGAACAGCACGCTGGTCTTGGGCAGGGCGCTCCGGACAAAGCCCAGGAAGTTTTTGAGGGCCTCTTCCGTCACGGGGCTGCCGGATTCGTTGATCTCGGTCAGCTCGCCGGAGTAATCGTCGTAGATCTTCAGGTTTTCACGTAGGCGGCCGGGCACCGTCACCGGCACGCAGGGCACGTTGAGCTCGTCCAGCAGGCGCTTGAGCTCCTCCTTGTTTTCCCGCGGGGCCAGGCACAGCGCCACCGTGCTGACCCCCAGGGTCTGCAGCATGACGCACACGTTGATGCCCTTGCCGCCGATGTCCAGGCGGCTTTCCGTGATGCGGTTGGTGGTGCCCTTGATCAGACTGTTGACGTGTACGCTTTTGTCCATGCAGGGATTCAATGTGATGGTGGTGATCATAGGACGCTCCTTTACGTGCCCCGCCGGGTCCCCGGCTCCCGAACCGCCGGAGGTTCCGCTATTTCCGGCCGTGTTTTTGACCTTATCATCATACCACGGTTTCCCATCCGCGTCAAATAAAAATCCGCTCCGGCATCGCAGATAATGGGAAGAAATCCCCACATTCCCCGTTCCCTGCCCGTCGGCGTTTTCCGACCCGCCGGTCCCCGTAAAAATACGAATATTTTTCCAAAAAACTATGGAAATGTTCGAAAAAGTGCGCTATAATGGGCGAAATACTTCTTTCTTCCGGAGGAAACCATGGCGGACAAGGTCAAACGGGCGGAACGCCTGGCGGTGATGGGCAGGGTGCTCACGGCGTCCCCCAACAGGATATTCACGCTTTCCTACTTCTGCGAGCTCTTCGGCGCGGCCAAATCCACCGTCAGCGAGGACACCGCGATCCTGGCGCGCACCTGGCGCACCTTCAGGCTCGGCACGGTGGAGACGGTGACCGGCGCGGCCGGCGGCGTGCGCTACCGCCCGGCGGGGAACGTGCAGTCGGCGCGGCCCTTCATCCAGCAGCTGTGCGACCGGCTGGCCGAGCCGGACCGGGTGCTGCCCGGCGGGTACCTGTACCTGTCCGACATCCTGGCCGAGCCGGAGACCGTCCGCCGCATCGGCGAGCTGATGGCGGCGCAGTACTACGACGCCGGGGCGGACTTCGTCCTGACCATGGAAACCAAGGGCATTCCCGTGGCGCTGGAAGCGGCCAACGCCCTGCACCTGCCGCTGGTCATCGCCCGGCGCTCCATCAAGGTGTACGAGGGCGGCGCCGTCAACATCAGCTACGTTTCCGGCAACGGCAGCATCGAGATGATGTCCCTGTCCCGCCGGGCCGTCCGCGAGGGGCAGAACTGCATCATCGTGGACGATTTCACCCGGGGCGGCGGCACCGTGCGGGGCATGTACTCCCTGATGGCCGAGTTCGGCATCACCGTGCGGGGCGCCTGCTTCGTGCTGGCCATGCGCGGCGCCCAGCCCGACGGGGAAGACGAGAAGGCCGTCATGGTGCTGGACCCGATCGTCCCCGGCAAGCCCGTGAAAGTCCATCCCGGGGCGTGGATCAAATAAGCGGACCAATCAACCCGGCGCGGCGGATCCCTTGGGGCGGACGCCGCGCCGTTTGCGTTCTCCGCGCTGACAGAACGGACCATTCCGGAAGGAGACGAACCGATGATCATCGCCTTTGTGATCTGGAGCGCCGTCGCGCTGTGCCTCGCGGGGATCGGCGTGTGGAGCTGGAAATCCAAAGAACCTGCCGGCTTTTTTGCGGGCGTCCAGGCCCCGAAGGTCCGGGACGTCAGGGCCTACAACCGCGCCGTGGGGCTGCTGTGGCTTGTGTACGCGCTGCTGATTTTCGCCCTGGGGCTGCCGCTGCTGTCCCTCAAGCAGAACGACGCCCGCTTCGCCTTTGCGGTGCTGGGCGCCGTCTTCCTGAGCATCGGGCTGATGATCGGGTATCACTTTATATGGAAGAAATACAGGCAGGAATAATAAGCCGGCGCAGGAACCCTGTCCTCCCCCTGCGCGATCCTCCGCGTCCCGACGGGGCGCGTTTTTCTTTCGGGACGGTCGCCGCGTTCCGGGCAAAAGAAAACCGCCCGCTTGTTACGGCGGGCGGAGAGAGGTTTCAGCACTGGTGTCATTATAGCCCAAGTGCCCGGAGAAATATACAAGGTTTCTGTGAACAGTGTGTAAACATCATCCTGTTCAACAACGAGGTCCGCGGCATCTGTCCTGCCGGCCGCCTGAGGCACGATATCGCGCCTGGGTGAAACCATCCTGAACAGACCTCCGGCTGTCGGTCCGTCCGGCCGGAGACCGGGGACGCAAGCCGCTGATTGAAGGCTTATCCCGCTAAGGGGCACGGCTCACGCATGAACGGACCTCATGTCTTTTTCAGGACAGTCCTCATCGCAGGCACGGCGATGGCGCCTGCGGGCCGGCGATCATCCCGATAT
>CAMJXZ010000033.1 GCA_946409855.1 uncultured Clostridia bacterium
ACTACACCGGCGAGCATATGCTGAACCACAACAACAACATCGACATGACCTGCCTCGTGCACGCCTCCAAGAAGGTCGGCACCATCGAGCAGACCATCGCCCAGATGAGCCCCGTGGGCCTGCCCCAGAACTTCACCGAAATGCTGATCAACAACTACTATCAGCTCAAGGAACTGGCGGACGCCGGCAAGGCCTATTCCGACCCCGTCTTCGCCGTCGCCATCGAGAGCGAATCCGAATACAGCGCCACCCTGCTCAGCCTCTGGCAGGAATACTTCGCCAAGCTGATCAAGTGCGATCCCGCCGAGTTTGACAGCCTGTTTGACCAGCTCAGCCAGGAATTCCTGGATGCCGGCTATCAGGAGATCATGGACGAGCGCCTGGAAGCCTACAAGAACGGCAACACCACCAAGCTGCCCGCGCTTCCCTGATCGCTGAGACCAATGCAAAACGGGGCCTTCGGGCCCCGCTTTTTTAAAAAGGAGGATCTCATCCAGTGTATACGCCAAGCGAATCCAGATATCTGTCCATGCAGTACCGCAGGTGCGGCAGCAGCGGCGTGATGCTGCCGGCGCTGTCGCTGGGGCTGTGGCACAACTTCGGGGACATTACGCCCTTTTCCGTGCAGCAGTCGCTGCTCAGGACGGCCTTTGACAATGGCATCACCCATTTCGACCTGGCCAACAATTACGGCCCGCCCTACGGCGCGGCGGAAGAAAATTTCGGCCGCCATATGGATACCGACTGGCGGCCCCACCGGGACGAGCTGTTCCTCTCCACCAAGGCGGGGTACGATATGTGGGCGGGGCCCTACGGCAACTGGGGCAGCCGCAAGTACCTGATTTCCAGCCTGGACCAGAGTTTGCGGCGCATGCGCGTGGACTATGTGGACCTGTTTTATCACCACCGGCCCGACCCCAATACCCCCATCGAGGAGACCATGGGCGCCCTGGACCGGATCGTCCGCAGCGGCAAGGCGCTTTACGCGGGCATCTCCAATTACGGCCCGGAACAGACGGAGGCCGCCGTTAAAGAGCTCAGGCGCCTGGGCACGCCCTGCCTGATCCATCAGCCCCGGTATTCCATGCTGGACCGCCGGATTGAAGGGGGACTGACCGATGTCCTCAAAAAGGAGCGGGTAGGCTGCATTGTCTTCCAGCCGCTGGCGGGCGGCCTGCTCACCGGCAAATACCTGAACGGCATCCCAGAGGATTCCCGGATGAAGACGGACAGCCGGTTCCTGAAGCCCGACAGCCTGACGGAAGATACCCTGGCAAAAATCCTGGCCCTGAAGGCCGTCGCCGACGGGCGCGGCCAGAAGCTGCACCACCTGGCCCTGCAGTGGGTGCTGCGGGACGAGACGGTCACCTCGGCCCTCATCGGCGCCAGCCGCCCCGAGCAGATCACGGACAACCTGGCCATCCTGAACGCGCCGCCCCTGTCCGGGGAAGAGCTGCGCAGGATCGATGAAATCCTGGGAGAATGATCGTAATACTGGTTTTCATCTGATCCATGCACATTTGCGGGTGACTTTTGCGCCAACTCTGCGTCTTCCGGGGCTTGCCGGCCCGCTGTTCGGTAAGAATGATCCACCGGATCATTCTTCGGGCCTTCACAGCCCTCACCGACCTGCGGGTATGCTTCCGGATGCCTTCCTTGACCTGCCGGCTGAGCCTTGCCGCCGCGCTTGCGCATCGTACGCATACCAGTCCGGTTGGACATTGGGAACAGTTCGTCCTGACGCAGAATCCATTCCACATCTGCACATGTTTCAGATGAAAATCAGTATAAAAACAAAGCGGAACAGGCTGCCGGGTTTTCCGACCCGGCAGCCTGTTCTGACGCATGGTTTATATTTCGTTCCAGCGGACGACGGTATCCGCGCAGTGTTCGGTTTCGGTCAGGGTGCCGTCCCAGGCCTCGTTTTCCCCGGTAAAGCGCACTGTGCTGTCCCGGAGCGACAGGCCTTCGGCCCATCGGGCGTACAGCGCCGGGATGCTGTGGGGGTATACGTGCCGGACGGAGGGCTGCTCGTCAAACAGCCCGCCGGGCTGGGTGCCCTGACGGACGAACCGCAGATGGATTTCGCTGAGGCGCACGTCTTCGATCACGCTTTCGGCTTCGCCGGCCAGGAAGAGGCTGCTTTCGCAGTCCAGGTCCACATGGGAAAAGGACAGGTGCCGGATCTTCCCGGGGGAAGGCAGGGCGCTGTCCTTCCGGAAGGCGGCGCTGACGAACAGCGGTTCGCCCTTTCCCCACCAGCCGGGCGCGCCGGGCAGGTCATAGGCGTCGGCGTAGCGGCGCACGCCGCCGGTCAGGTGGTGCGCCTGGATGTGTTCCACCGTTCCGCCGTCCCGCACCCAAATGCCCACGGCCCGGGAGCAGTCCCGGATCACGCTGTCGGAAAAGATCACCCGGCGGATGGCTCCGTGGGTCTCGGTGCCGATCTTCAGGGCGGAATCCCTGCTGTGCAGGACGCAGCCGGTGATGGTGACGTTTTCGCAGGAGCCGTATTTCCGGGCCATGGGGGCCGTGGATTTCAGGACGATGGCGTCGTCCCCCGTATCCACCAGGCAGTTGGAGATGATCACGTCCCGGCAGCAGTCCGGGTCGATGCCGTCGTTGTTGGCGCCCCGGTCGTTGTTCAGGATCTGGATGTCGTGGATGCGCACCCGCCTGCAGCCGGCCAGGTGGAGCGTCCAGAAGGCGGCGTCCCGGAGGGTGACCCCGGCGATCTCCAGATCCGTAACGTTTTCAAACAGCAGGAGCCTCGGGCGGAAGGGCGCGCAGCGCAGGGGACACTCGTGAAAGCCCCGGTCCGTGGCGACGTCGGAAAAGACGCGCTTTCCCTGCCCGTCGATGACGCCGCCGCCGGTGACGCGGATGTCCTCGGCGTCCCGCGCGCCCAGGAAAAAGCCGCTGTTCCAGCCGTCGATGGGCGCTTCCCCGGGCGCCGCGGGGAAGGAGCGGATCTCCTTTTCGTCCAGGCTGGAAACCAGCACGGCGCCCGTTTCCAGGCGCAGCTCCACATGGCTTTTCAGCAGGACGGAGCCGGCATAATACCTTCCGGCGGGCACCAGCACCGTGCCGCCGCCGGCGCCCGCCGCCGCGTCGACGGCGGCCTGAAGGGCCGGGGCGCAGTCGGTCCTGCCGTCCGCGGATGCGCCAAAGTCCAATACGGAATAAATCATCGTTTGCTCCTTACAGTTCCTTGTCGGACGGAACGGCCTCGGCCTCCGTCCAGCCGGTGAATGTCAGCAGGGAAGGCCGGGGGCTCTCCCCGCCCGTTTTCCGCCACATCATGGGCGTGCAGCCCATGGCCCGGGCGAAGTGCCGGTTGTAGCTGCTCAGGGAGTTGTAGCCCACCCGCCCCGCGATCTCCGTGATGGAAAGGCCGGAGGTGCGCAGCAGGTCGCAGCTTTTCAGGATCCGGGTCTGGTGCAGGAAGGCCAGGGGAGAGGTGCCGGTCTGCTCCCTGAACAGCCGCCGGAAATGGGTGGGGCTCAGGTGGCACAGCGCCGACAGCCGCTGCTGGGGGATCTCCTGCATGTAGTTTTCGTGGATGTGATCCATCGCCGGGGCCAGAACGGACATGTACGGGTCCCGGACGCCGGCGCTTTCTTCCTGGCTGTATACCCGCAGCATGCCGATCAGCAGGGCGGTGACCAGGCCGCGCACGCTGATCTGATAGCCCGGCGGGCGGCGGACGATTTCCTCCACGATGTCTTCCACGTACCGCCCGGCCCAGGGGTATTTATCCGCGGGCAGCAGCAGATGGCAGTCGGACAGAAAGTACCCCGCGTCCCGCAGCCCACTGCTCTGCCGGAGCACATTCGGCCCCAGCAGGGCGTCCGGGTCCAGAAACAGGTAGCTCCAGCGGCTGGGTTCCTCCGGGTCCGACCAGGTGGTGTGCGGCACGTTGCGGGCGATGCACGTCACATCCCCCGCGGAAAAGTGAAAGCGCCGGCTGTCAAAGACCATGGTGCCGCCGGAGGAATGGCACAGACCGATCTCAAGGCAGTTATGGATGTGCAGGTGCCTGCCGGGGATGGGGCTGATATGCCACCGCTCGCCGGTCAGCGCCAGCGCCGGGAAATCGGCCGGCAGCTCATAATTCCGGTATTCCAGCACCGTATGCCTGGGTCTTGCCATGCTGCGTCTCCTTTACGGGTCATTCCATCCTGAACATCATGCGCAGCTTGGGCTGGGCGCCGGTTTCAGGGTCCATCACCAGCTCCAGCACGTCCTGCATGTAGTCGTTCCATTTGTCCACGATGGGGCTCTGCGCCTGAGTTTTTTCAGCAAAGGCGATGCCCTTTTCGCATTCGTAATACCCGAACACGTCCCGCCCGTCGCTCCAGATGGTGTAGTTGCGGATGCCCGCTTCCTTCAGCAGCGCGAGCATTTCGGGCCAGATCTCGTCGTGGCGGCGCTTGTACTCTTCCTGCATCCCTTCTTTGATGCGTCCTTTCCAGGCAAAGCGTTCCATTCTTCATTCCTCCTTATATGCCGGTGTGAACAGGCGCGCAGGACGCGCGCTCCATCAGTTCCCAATCGGTGGTCTCGCGTTTCTGCTCCCCGCTTAAAAGCAGCTGCACGGCGCGGGCGCCGGTCTGCTGCTGGCGGGTGTTGACACTGGTCAGGGGCGGGGTCAGGTACGGCGCGCAGAACAGGTCGTCGCAGCCGATCACGGAAAGCTGCTCCGGGATGCCGAGCCCGTGCTCCCGGGCGGACTGCATGCACCCCATGGCCACCAGGTCGTTCAGCGCGATCACGGCGGTGGGCCAGTATTCGCGCTTGAGGCCGTCCAGCATCTGATCCAGCGCCGCTTTTCCGGCCTCCGCCGTTCCCTTTCCGAAGACGCGGTAGGACGCCGTATAGGGCAGCTTCGCGTCCGCCAGGCCCTTTTCGTAGCCCACATCCCGGCGCAGGGGGTCCGTATCCTCCTTTACGCCGCCGATCAGGGCGATTTTTTCGTGGCCCATCCGGGTCAGGTACTGGACGATCCGGCGCATCATGGCGGCGTTGTCGCAGGCCACGGCGGGAAAATCGTACCACGGGGGTACGCAGCCGATGAGCACCACCGGCATATAGCGGCGCAGGGTGTTCAGCGCCTCGCGCACCAGCTCGTCGTGGTCCTTCGGGGAATATTCCACGCACACGATCAGCCCGTCCAGCCTGCGCTCGATCAGCATCGCCGCGGGGTTGTAGGCGTCGGTATCCAGGCTGGCCCAGGGGAAAAGGCTCATGGTATAACCCAGCTTCCGCGCCTCCTCCTGCGCCCCGGTAAAGATCATGGCGTAGTGGGGGTTCAGCAGCTTGGGCAGGATGATGCCCAGGGAATGGGTGGTCTTGCTGGTCAGGCCCCGGGCGATGGAACTGGGCCGGTAGTTGAGCCGTTCGATGGCCTGCTGCACCTTTTCCCTTGTGGCGGGGGAAACGTTGGTTTCCCCCCGCAGCACCCGGGAGACGGTGGCGATGGATACGCCGGCTTCCGACGCGATGTCATATATCGTCGTATGGTCACTGTTCATGGGATCCCTCTCTCCGGCATTCGGCAGAAAAAGATGACGATCTTATGTAAGCGCTGTCATTATACCCGATTCCCGCCAAAACCGCAAGAGTGCAAAATGAAAAATATCGGCTGTTTTCAATAAAATCTGGGAATTTTCAAATTGGATATTGACAACCGGGCGGGAACAAAGCTATAATGTAAGCGCTGTCATATACAACCATACAAACAGGCGGGGGGTCCATCCATGGCTGAGAATTATCGCGAAACCGCAAACCGGGTGCTGGGCATGCTCCAGCGGGCGGACGGCAACGATCCTTCCCGCGGGCACCTGACCATGAACAACTGGGAATGGCCCACGGGCGTGGCGCTGTACGGCATCTACAAAACCTACCAGCAGAGCGGGGACCGCGCCGTCCTGGATTATCTGACGGGCTGGTACGACGACATGCTGTCCCGGGAACAGAAGCCCCACCGAAACGTCAATACCGTGGCGCCGGTGCTGACGCTCACCTGCCTGTACCAGGAAACGAAGAACGAAAGCTATCTGCCCGTCATCGAAAGCTGGATCGACTGGGTGATGAAGGAAATGCCCCGGACCGAATACGGCGGCCTGCAGCACTGCACGGTGTGGAACAAGCATTATCAGCAGCTTTGGTGCGACACGCTGTTCATGGTCTGCCTGTTCCTGGCCAAGGCCGGGGTGGTGCTGGAGCGGCCCGAACTGATCGAGGAGGCCGAATACCAGTTCCTGCTGCACATCCGGTATCTGCAGAACAAGGTGAACGGCCTGTTCTACCACGGCTGGACCTTTGACCGGCGGCACAATTTCGCGAACGCCTTCTGGGCCCGGGGCAACGCCTGGTTCACCGCCTCGGCCGTGGAGCTTTATGATATCACGAAGCGGGACAGCGCCGCCATGCGCATGATCCACGCCGCCTGGCAGGACCAGGTGCTGGCGCTGTGGAAATACCAGCGGGTGAACGGGCTGTACACCACGCTGATCGACGTGGAGGAAACCTACTGCGAAACCAGCGCCACCGCGGCCATCGCCTACGGCGTGCTCAAGGGCGTCCGGCTGGGGTGGCTGCCCCAGGAGCCCTACCAGCAGATGGGCATGCTTTCCGCGGACGCCGTGCTGGGGCAGATCGACGAAACCGGCGCCGTCCAGGGCGTATCCGGCGGCACGGGCATGGGCCATAACCTGCAACATTACAAGGACATCATCGTCACCCCCACGGCGTACGGCCAGGGCCTCACGTTCCTGATGCTGACGGAGCTGATGATCCGGTCCTGACCGGACGGCGCACCTTTTTTACGCACGACACGGGACGGAGAAAGGCGGAAGGCGTATGGGCATGAGCGCAAAGGCGGCGGAAAGACGCGCACTTCACGGCACCGGGCGCAGGTACTGGAAAAAGCTGGGCTCCGAAATCAAAAGGGACAAGTGGCTGTATCTGCTGCTGCTGCCCGGGCTGATCTATTTTCTCGTTTTCAAGTACCTGCCCATGTTCGGCATCGTGATCGCCTTTGAGGATTACGTGCCGGTGGCCGGCGTGCTGGGCAGCGACTGGGTGGGGTTCAAATGGTTTGAATCCTTCTTCAGCTTCCCGTCCTGGACCCGGTATCTGACCAATACGCTGATCCTGTCCCTGATGAACATCGTGTTCTATTTCCCGGCGCCCATTATTCTGGCGCTGCTGCTGAACGAAATGCGAAGCCTGCGGTACAAAAAAGTCCTGCAGACCATGCTCTACGTGCCCCATTTCATTTCCATCGTGATCGTGGTTTCGGTGACGTTCGTGATGTTCGGCTCTTCCGGCCTCATCTATAAGCTCACCGAAAACCTGCTGGGCTATTCCATCAATTATATGGGCTCGCCGGTCACCTTCCGCTGGATGATCATCGGCCAGACCATCTGGAAGGAAACGGGCTGGGGCACCATCATTTTCCTGGCGGCGCTGACCAACGTGGATACGCAGCTGTACGAGGCCGCCATGGTGGACGGGGCCAACCGCCTGCACCGGCTGTGGCACATCACGCTGCCCGCCATCCGTTCCACCATCGTGCTGATGCTGATCCTGCGCATGGGCTCGGTGCTGGATACAGGCTACGACCACCTGATCCTGATGTCCAACCCCCTGAACCGGCAGGTCTCCCAGACGCTGGACGTGTTCGTCTATCAGCAGGGCATTCAGGGCGGCCAGTTCAGCTACGCGTCCGCCATCGGCCTGATGAAATCCATCGTCAGCGTGACCATGGTGCTGAGCACCAACAAGATCGCGCACCTGATGGGCGAGCAGGGCCTGTATTGAGAAGGGAGGAGACGGCATGAAGGAAAAGGTTCCCATGATGACTTCTCCCGAAACGGGGAAGCTCCTCAAAATATCCTCCGGCCCGGTGGGCCAGAACGCCACGGTGGGCAGCCGGATTTTCGACGCGTTCAATTACACAATCCTGACGCTGATCGCGTTCACGACCATCTTTCCTTTCCTGTACATCATCAGCGCGTCCTTCGCCACAGAGGCGGAAATCACCGCCCGGCCCATGTTCCTCATCCCGCAGGACGCCACCATCAACGCCTATACCTACATTTTCTCCTCCAACAAAATCATCCGGGGCTTTGCCAACTCCGTTTTTATCACCGTCGCGGGCACGACCATCAACCTGTTTTTCACCGTCACCATGGCCTACGCCCTCTCCAAGACCCGCCTCAGGGGCCGGAATTTCTTCCTAAACCTGGTCATCTTCTCCATGTTCTTTTCCGGCGGCATGATCCCCGGCTATATCGTCATCGCCAATATCCTGAACCTGAAGGATACCTACTGGTCCGTCCTGCTGCCCGGCGCCATCAGCGCCTACAACCTGATGATCGTCAAGAACTTTTTCCAGAGCATCCCCCAGGAACTGGAGGAATCCGCTTCCATTGACGGCTGCTCGGACCTGAAGGTGCTGTGGAAGATCGTACTGCCCCTGTCGCTGCCGGTGCTGGCCACGTTCGGCCTGTTCTACGCCGTGGGCCACTGGAACGCCTACTTCGGCGCCATGATCTACATGACCGGCGCCAAGGAAAAATGGCCCCTGCAGGTGCTGCTGCGGGAACTCATCATCCTGGCGACCGGCAACGCCGGCGACATGAGCAGCATGGACGCGGATTTCATCAAGCCCCCGGAACAGTCCGTCAAAATGGCGGTCATCGTGGTTTCTACGCTGCCCATCATCATGGTCTATCCCTTCCTGCAGAAGTATTTCGTCAAGGGCGTCATGGTCGGCGCCCTGAAGGGATGACCGAAGTTCCGTTTCCAAAGGGCGCTGCCCTTAAATATAATAAGGAGGAACTCCCCATGAAGAAACTGTTGGCTCTCGTCCTGGCGCTGGTGCTTTCTCTGGGCGCGGTCAGCTTTGCTGCCGCGGATGAACCCTTTGAAATCACTGTGATGCTGCCGCAATTCCCCACCACCAATGATTTTGACCCGAACAACAACCCCGTTCTGGACAAGATCGAAGAGCTTTCCGGCGTCCGCCTGAAGATCACCTGGGCGCCCAACTCCGAGTATGAAACCCTGTTCAACTCCATGCTGGCCGACAAGAATCCGCCCATGGTGGTTGTCGCGCAGGACGCCCGCGCCGCGACCGTGCTGACCTCCGCCCGGAAAGGCGCTTTCTGGGACCTGACGGATTTCATCGCCGACGCGGAGAATTATCCCTACCTGGCCCAGGGCAACGCCGGCATCTACAACAACATCTCCATCGACGGCCGCGTGTACGGCATCTTCCGTACCCGTGACTTCCCCCGCGGCGGCGCCTACTACCGCGTGGATATCGCCAAGGAAATGGGCTTTGACAAAGAAGTGACGACCATTGACGACCTGACCGAGCTGGCCGAAAAGCTGAACGCCTACAGCCCGGACACCTACGCCCTCAACATGTGCGAATATGTGGAAGGCACCGTCATGTACATCACCATCCTCTTCGGCGCGCCCAATACCTGGGGCATCGACGCGGACGGCAACGTGTTCCCCGCCCATCAGTCTCCCGCTTACCTGGAAGGCCTGAACTGGCTGCGCAACCTGTATCAGAACAAGGGCATCGACCCCAACTTCATCACCGCGCCCAGCGGCTCCTGGAACGACGCGGAACGCAACGACAAAGCCTTCATGCGCTTTGACTGCCTGGACAACACCCACCGCCAGCAGGAATGGTTCGAGCAGAACAAGGGCACCACGGACATCATCTGGAAGGCCATCGGCCCCGTGGCGAAGGCGGACGGCACCATCACCCAGTGGGCGCAGAACCCCGGCTTCAGCGGTGAGGTGCTCATCAACAAGAAGACCAGCTCCCGCAACGGCGTCAGCGAGGAAGACCTGCCCAAGGTGGTCAAGTTCCTGGATTGGTGCAACGGCCCCGAAGGCCAGCTGCTGCTCAACGGCGGTCTGGAAAACCTGACCTACAAGGTGGACGCGGACGGCTTCCGTTCCAACGAAGGCCTGGAAGAAGCCAACGACAAGTACGTGGCCAACCTGAACCAGCTGAACATGGGTGTGGCCGGCGATCTGGCCAAGCCGGGCGTGAAGCGCACGGCGCTCCGTCTGCGTTACTATGATCTGCTGGCGGAACTCACCCCCTATGCCGTCAGCAACCCCTGCTATCCGTTCGACAGCCAGACCTATGTGAACTACGGCAAACAGCTGCAGACCCTGCTCAACGACGCCGCCGCCAACTATATCGCCGGCAACATCGACGAAGCGGGCCTGCGGGCCATGTGGGACCAGTGGAGCGAAGAAGGCGGCGCCAGGATGACCCAGGAATACAACGACGCCTATCATGCCGCTCAGCAGTAAGTAAACATCCCCAATTCATTCCGGGGCTGCCGCTGCGAAAGCGGCAGCCCCTCCCTATGGGAGAATCAAGCATGAACAGAGTGTATTGCTGCTTTCCCGGCGGAAAGCATAAAGCGCTGACCATGAGCTATGACGACGGCCGCACCCAGGACCGCCGGCTGGTGTCCATTTTCAATCAGTACGGCATCCGGGGCACCTTTCACCTGAACAGCGGCCTGTTTTCCCGGGGCGACCGGGTGATGCCGGAAGAGATCGCGTCGCTGTACCGGGGCCACGAGGTGGCGTGCCACACCGTCACCCACCCGACCATCGCCCGCTGCCCATTGCCCGAAGTGACGCAGGAGGTACTGGAGGACAGGAAATTCCTGGAGGCCTGCACAGGCTATCCCGTGCGGGGGCTGAGCTATCCCAACGGCTCCGTGAGCCGGGACATCGAACAGCTCCTGCCCGCCCTGGGCATCCGCTATTCCCGGGTGGTGGGCTCGTCGGACGGGTTCGCCCTGCCGGAAAACCCGTACCGCTGGCAGGCCACCTGCCACCACAATCACCGGCTGATGGAGCTGGGCGAGCAGTTTTTGTCGCTGTTCAAAAAGCAGTACCTGTACCTGATGTACGTCTGGGGCCACAGCTATGAGTTCGACGACCGGGGCAACTGGGACCTGATGGAGGGCTTTTGCCGCATGATGGGCGGCAAGGAGGACATCTGGTACTGCACCAACATCGAATTCATGGACTGCATGGATGATTTTGCCCGCCTGCAGTTCGCGGCGGACAACAGCTTTGTGCATAATCCCAACGCCCGGGACTGCTGGATTTCCGTCAACGACCAGCCGGCCGTCCGCGTCCCCGCGGGCGAAACGATGCGGCTGTAAACAGAAGGAGGATCTCACATGGAAGTTTACCGCGACGCGGTCACCGGCTACGAGGTGCGGCGCTATACCTCGGGGCCGGAGCGCAACGCCAAGCTCTATTTCACCTGTGAAAACTTTTCCACCGACGACAAATATTTCTTCTTCATGAAGCAGCAGCTGGAGGGAAGGACCGACGGCGGCTGCTACCGGGCCGACGTGGAGACGGGCGAGCTGGAGCGCATCACCGATTATTCCTTCCGCGGCTTTGCCACCGACCGGGAAAAGAACATCGGTTATACCTGCAAAAACGAGACTGAGGTCTACGCGGTGGACCTGGCCACGAAAGAAATGACCCGGATCGGCGACCTGCCCAAAGGCGGCCAGATCACCGGCCACCTGACCGCGGCCAATACCGGGCGCATCGCGTGCAGCTATCATCTGGCCAACAAGTATTACGGCCTGGTGATCCTGGACCCCGGCAAGGAAGCCGAGGTCGTGTACCAGAGCGACTACCGCCTGGGCCATGCCCAGATCTGCCCCTGCGACGAGAACCTGATCTTCTACATCCATGAAACCGAAGGGGACGCTTTCCAGCGCACCTGGATGTTCGACGTCAGGGAACGCTATGTGCGGCCCTATTACGTGGAGCATCCCAGCGAGTGGATCACCCACGAGGTCTGGGCGGCGGACGGCACTGAAATGGCCATGATGAAGCTGGACCCGGCGGGCTTTGTGGACGGGGACAAGGGCGAGGTCCACACCGGCAATATCATCATCGGCGACAAGGACGGGCGTCATTTTGACGTGGCGGCCTCCAGCCTGCAGCTGCTGCATCCCTGCATCAGCCGGGACCATCGATGGCTCTGCGCCGACCGGATCAGCTACCTGGGCACCGCCGTGCAGGAAGGCGTCGTGCTGATCGAGCGGGCCACCAAAAAGGCCAAATTCATCGCTTCCACCGGCAGCTGCAAAACCGGGGCCGATCATCAGCATCCTTCCTTCAACCGCAGGGGGGATCAGATCCTCTTCTCCAACCCGGACGAAAACGGCGTGGGCCAGGTGTGCGTCATCGACCTCAACCAGGTATGGAAGGATTGGTGAAAAATGCCCGCGATCTGGATCATCGGGGATTCCACGGTGGAGGATAACCGGCCCCCCTTCCGGGGGTGGGGCTGGGCGCTGCCTCAGTATGTGCGGGCGGGCGTCACCGTCCGCAACATCGCCCTGAGCGGGCGCAGCAGCCGCAGCTTCCGGGCGGAGGGCCTGTTCGCACCGGCGGAAAAGGAAATGGCGGCCGGGGATCTGCTGCTGATCCAGTTCGGCCATAACGACGAAAAGGACGACGAGCGGCATACCGACCCGGATACCACCTACAAGGAAGAATTGTGGCGCTACTGCCGCTCCGCCCTGGAGCGGGGCGCTCAGCCGGTGCTGATGACGCCGGTCTCCCGCCGGTTCTTCGTGGGCGGCGGCAGCCTGCTGTACACCCACGGCGAGTATCCCCGGGCCGTCCGGGAGCTGGCGGCGGAAAAACAGGTGCCTCTGTGCGACCTGAAAAAGGACAGCCGGGCGCTGTACCTGTCCCTGGGGGAGGAAAAAACGGCGGCGCTGTTCGTTCGCCTTGCCCCGGGAGAAAACCCCGATTTTCCGGAGGGGCATGACGACAAAACCCACTTTAACGCCTACGGCGCGGGCGAAATCTGCAAACTGGTTGTCGCTGAGATGCGGCGGTACCCCGTGTGCGCCGCGATGCTGAAAGAGGAATCGTGAGCCCGGCGCCGGACAGAACAGGAGAAAAGACCATGAACATCGGCATCCGTCTGCATGACACGGCCCCGGGGACGCTCAAAGAACGCCTTCAGTTTGCGAAAGCGCAGGGCTTTTCCTGCGCCCACATCGCCCTGGCCATGACGGTAAAAGGTTTTTCCATGGAGGACGCGCCCGGAAAGCTGACGCCGGAATTTGCCGGCACCGTGCGCGGCGCCCTCCGGGAAACCCAAATGGACTGCGCCGTGCTGGGGTGCTACCTCAACCTGGCGGACCCAGACCCGGAACGGCGGGCTAGAACCCAGGCTATCTACCGGGCGCACCTGCGCTTTGCCCCGCTGATCGGTGCGGTGGTGGTGGGCACCGAAACCTACGCAAATCCCGCCTCCCGCTTTGACCGGCCGGCCGCTGAGAGCGAGGAAGCCTTCCGGCTGTTCGTGGACTGCCTGCGCCCCGTCGTCCGGTACGCGGAGGAAGCGGGGGCCGTGCTGGCGGTGGAGCCGGTGTGGCACCACATCATCTCCACCCCGGAACGGGCGGAGCGGATGCTGGAAGCGGTGCCCTCCGACCATCTGCGGATCGTCCTGGACGCGGTGAACCTGCTGGGCCCGGATACCGCGCAGCGGGCGGACGGGATCATCGAAGACGCGATCCGCCGCCTGGGGGACCAGGTGCGCGTGCTGCACATGAAGGATTACGTATTGGCGCCGGACGGCAGCGTCCTCTCCCAGGCGTGCGGCACAGGCCGGATGCGGTATGAGCGGCTGCTGGCCCTGGCGAAAAAGAACGATCTGCCCATGACGCTGGAGGACACCGTGCCGCAGAACGCCGAGGCCGCCCGGAAGCATCTGGAAAAAATCGCCCAAGGACTGTAATCGGCTATGAATATCTTTATCTGCGGGGATTCCACCGCCCAGACATACGACCCCAAGGAAACGCTGATGGTGGGCTGGGGGCAGCTGCTTCAGGACTTTCTGCCGGGCGTCCGGGTGCTGAACCACGCCATGGCGGGCCGAAGCACCAAATCCTTTCTCGCGGAAGGGCGGCTGCGGCGGCTGGAAGGATTAATCCGCCCCGGTGACCTGGTGCTGATCCAGTTCGCGCACAACGATGAAAGCGATAAACCCGAGCGCCATACCGAGCCCCGGACGTCCTACACGGAAAACCTGTCCGTGTTTGTGGACTTTGCCCGGCGGCAGAGCGGCGTGCCGGTGCTGCTGACGCCCATCTGCATGCGGGTGTGGGCAGACGGCGTTTTGCAGGAAACCCACGGGGAATACAAGGACGCCATGCGGGCGCTGGCGCGGAAGGCGGACGTCCCGCTGGTGGACGCCTATCAGGACAGCTTCCGGATCGTGGAAGCCGCCGGGGAGGAAGGCAGCAAGGCCTTCTTTATGCACGTGGCGAAGGGGGAAGACCCGCACTATCCGGACGGGCTCTGCGACAACGCCCATACCCGGAGAGCGGGCGCCCTGCGCTTCGCGGAGCGCATCGCCGGGCGGCTGAGCGGGCAGGGGCTGGTCCCGGAAATGCGCTGAGGGGGCTCCGGCGCCCCGGATGATCTCTGCCCGCCCTGCCGGACATGAATGATGTACCCTCAGCAATGAGAAAATCATCGTGAACAAAAGAGAACGCGTCATCGCCGCTTTTCAGGGGAAAGAAACCGATCATGTGCCGGTGTGCATGTGGCAGCACGTGCCGCCATCTTTCTGGGGGGACGACGACCGCTTCGCGGCGGAACAGGCCAGGTTTTTCCGGAATACGGACGTGGATTTCATGAAGCTTTCCGGCGATAAATACTTTGGCTGGCCGTCCCCGGCGCTCAAAAACATCGAACGGGCGGAGGAACTGTACAATGTCCGGCTGCTGGGCCCGGATCACCCCTTCATCCGGGGGCAGATCGAGCGGGCCAAAAAGGTGGTCGCCGCCCTGAACGGGGAATGCGTGACGCTGCAGCTGGTCTTTGTGCCTCTTTCCTGCATCCGCCTGGCCATCGGCTATCCCATGATGATGAAGCTGATCCGGGAGAACCCGGACGCCATGAAGCACGCCTGCGCCGTGGTGGCGGAGGACCTGAAGGCGCTGGTCCGCGGGCTGATCCGGGAAGCGGGGGTGGACGGCATTTTTTACAGCGTGCAGAACGGCGAGGAGAACCGCTTCACCGCGGAGGAATACAGGGACTGGGTGATGCCCGGCGACAGGGCGGTGCTGGATTACGCCAATTCCCTGAGCGGAATGAACGTCCTGCACTTCTGCGCCTGGGAGGAGATCCCCAACCGCCTGTCCGTCTGGCAGGATTACAAGGCGGCCGCGGTCAGCTGGTCCAGGTATTTTGACATCATGGACATCGGGGAGGCGAAAAAGCATTTCGGCTGCACGGTCTGGGGCGGGTTTGACAACCGGCCGGGCTCCCTGCTGTACACAGGCACCCGGGAAGAGATCGGGCAGGAGGTCGCCCGCCTGGTCGCTCAGGGAGGAAAAAGCGGCTACATCCTGGGGGCGGACTGCAGCATCCACGGCGAACTGCCCGAGGAACGCATCCGCTGGGTGGTGGAGGAAGCCCGCAAATACTGACCGGGCCGCTTGATCCCGGCCGGAGACAATGGGGCTGTTGCACAGCCCAAACGAAAGGGGAACACAACCGGGGCCTGCCGGCCCGTTCTCGCTGAAAACAGGCCACTGGCCTGTTTTCCGGGCGCTGCGAACCCCAGGCGGCAAA
>CAMJXZ010000034.1 GCA_946409855.1 uncultured Clostridia bacterium
CGAGGGCGGCGGCGAGCTGGCCAAGCAGCTGGTGGGCCGCACCTATGACTTCGCCCGCCCCGGCGTGGTGGCCATCTACCTGGACGGCAGGCCTCAGCCCTTCGTGGGCCCCCAGGACATCGCCCTGGCCATCATCGCGCTGGTGTTCAAATCCGGCTATGTGAAGAACAAGGTGATGGAATTCGTGGGCCCCGGCGTGAAGAAGCTGCCCATGGAATACCGCAACGGCATCGACGTGATGACCACCGAGACCACCTGCTGGTCCTCCATCTGGGAGACGGACCAGGCCACGGAGGAATACCTGACCGTCCACGGCCGGCCCGAGGCGTACAAAGCGATGTCCCCCGCGGACGTAGCGTACTACGACGGGTGCGTGTACATCGACCTGTCCCGGATCGAAAGCACCATCGCCCTGCCGATGCATCCCAGCCACGCCATCACCATCCGGGAGCTCCTGGAAAACCCCAGGGACATCCTGCACGAATGCGAAGAAAAAGCCAACAAGCAGATCGTCGGCGCGAAGATCGACCTGGTCAGCAAGGTGCATGACGGAGGCGTCTGGGTGGAGCAGGGCCTGGTGGCCGGCTGCTCCGGCGGCACCTTCGACAACGTCTGCGCGGTGGCCGATATCCTCCGGGGCGGCAGCACCGGCAACGGGCCCTTCACCATGAGCGTGTACCCCGGCTCCATGCCCGCCTACCTGCAGCTGCTCAAAAACGGCGCGCTGGCGGACATCGCCGCCGCCGGCGCGATCATCCGCGAATGCTTCTGCGGCCCCTGCTTCGGCGCCGGCGACACCCCGGCCAACGGGGAGTTCTCCATCCGCCACACCACCCGCAACTTCCCCAACCGGGAAGGCAGCAAGCCCGGCGAGGGCCAGATGAGCGCCGTCGCGCTGATGGACGCCCGTTCCATCGCCGCCACCGCCATCCATCACGGCAAGCTGACCCCGGCCACCGACCTGGATGTGAAATACCGGAAATATCCCTACGCCTTCGACAAGTCCGTCTACGACAAGCGCGTCTATTTCGGCTTCGGGAAGCCGGAACCGGAGCATGAGCTCAAGTTCGGCCCCAATATCAAGGACTGGCCGGAGCAGCCCGCCCTGACGGACGACCTGCTGGTGAAGGTCTGCTCCTACATCACCGACCCGGTGACCACGACGGACGAGCTGATCCCGTCCGGCGAGACCTCTTCCTACCGGTCCAACCCGGAACGGCTGAGCGAATTCACCCTGAGCCGCAAGGACCCCGGATACGTGGGCCGCAGCAAGGCCGTGCGCCAGATCGAGCGTACCCGGCGGGCCAGCGGGGAGCTGCCCGAGGAAGTCTGCAAGGTATACGAAGCGCTGGCCAAAGTCGTGCCCGTGGACCCCGTGCATACCGATATCGGCTCCACCATCTTCGCCGTGAAGCCCGGCGACGGCTCCGCCCGCGAACAGGCGGCCTCCTGCCAGCGCGTGCTGGGCGCTTCCGCCAACCTGGCCAAGGAATACGCCACCAAGCGCTACCGCTCCAACTGCATCAACTGGGGCATGGCGCCCCTGCTGGTCAGGGACGAGAGCGCGTTTGACCTGGGCGACTGGGTGTTCATCCCCGGCCTGCGCAAGGCGGTCCTGGAAGCCGTGCCCGAGTTTACCGCGTACGCGGTCAAGGCGGACGGCACCGTGACTCCCTTCTCCGTCAGCCTGGGCGACCTGACCCCCGACGAGCGCCAGATCATCGCCGACGGCTGCCTGATCAACTACTACCGGAACCATCCCGTGAACCGCTGATCCCACCACGATGGACGCTCCGGGAGAATCACCCCTCCCGGAGCGCCCGTCGCCGCAGAAGAAAGGGTTTTTCATGCTGCAGACCATCACCGTTTCCGAAGCGTTCAGCAACGCGCCGCCCCGCAGCGCGGCCGTGCTGTGCGTCAAAGCCGGCGCGGGCCGGACCACCCTGCTGCTGACCGAATGGTTCACCTGGCTGAACATCCGGCGGAACCCCATGATCAGCTTTTCCCTCCCCCGGAGCGCCGAGCTCAGCAAGGCCCTGCGGGAAGGGGATTCCTTCGTGCTGGCCTTTCCGCGCCCGGAGGAAGCAAAGCGCTACCGGGAACCCGTTCTGGCGGACGCCCCGGCGCAGGACCAAGAGGGAGAAACGGAAACCGTCCCGGAGGACGGGCTGGACGTACGGACCCCCGCGGGAAGCGAGGTACTGCTCCGCTGCACCCTGGCCGGGGCGTACAACTACCCCTTCAAAAAAGTGCGGATCTTCAACTGCAACCTGGAAGAGGCCCGGGGGATTTCCGAAAGCCTGCTGGACTGACCCTTCGTCTGTCCCCGCGGCGCGTACCGAAAGGAATATAACCGATGATCACTGACCTGATTTCCCGTCTGCCCCTGTACGAAAGCCAGATCCCGGGCGCCGGGCGGATCGCCGCGGCCTTCGCCGCGCAGGCCCCCGAAAGCGCCCACTGCGAGGTGCGCCAAAAAGCATACGCCCCCAAGCAGCCGGAGCAGCGCCGCTTCGAGGTGCACTTCCATACCATCGACCTGATGATGGCCCGCTCAGGCGCGGAGGTCATCCACCTGCTGCCCATGGAACGCCTGGCCCCGGCGGAAACGCTGCCCGGCGGCGCGGACGGCCGCAAGCTGGACGGCCCGCCCCAGGGAACCGCGGTGACCCTGGAAGCGGGGTATTTCTGCGCCATCTTCCCGGGAGAGGCCCACATGGTGGGCGGCCCCGCCGAAAACGCGCCCCAGGGCATCGACAAATGGGTCGTCAAGGCGCCCGCCCCGAAGCCATTCTGCATCGAGGAATAACGCATGAAAAAAAACCAGATGGGCAGGACCCTGGACATTTTCAAAACCTTCCTGAAATTCGGCTGCTTCACCTTCGGCGGCGGCTGGAGCATCGTGGCCCAGATCCAGAAGGAGTACGTGGAAAAAAAACACTGGATCACCGATGAGGAGCTGCTGGATTTCACTTCCGTCGGCCGTTCCATTCCCGGCCTGATGATCGGCAATGCCAGTGTGCTGTTCGGCTATCACGCGGCGGGCATCCCCGGCGCGCTGGCCGCGCTGCTGGGCATCGTGATCCCGCCGGTCGCCATCATGCTGGGCGTGGTATTCCTCTATGACCTGGTCAAGGACAACCCCTATGTGGACCGGGCCATGACCGGGGTGCGGGCGGCGGTGGTGCCCATCATCTTCAGCGCCCTGCTCAAGCTCTTCAAGTCCGGCATGAAGAACGCTTACTGCTACCTGATCGCCGCGGGCGCGTTCGCCCTGTGCCTGTTCACAAAGGTGAACAACGTGCTCATCGTGCTCATGGGCGCGGCGGCCGGACTGATCTACCAGGAGGTGAAAAGCCGCCGTGATCTATCTTGAGCTTTTCATTTCCTTCCTGATGATCGGGTTCACCAGCTTCGGCGGGATGTCGATGATCCCCCTGATCAACGACCAGATGCTGTCCCACGGGTGGATGACCGCCCAGGAGGTGGCGGACATCGTCGCCATCGCGGAGATGACCCCGGGCCCGCTGGGGCTGAACTGCGCCACCTTCGCCGGGACGAGGACGGCCGGTGTCCCGGGCGCGCTGTTCGCGTCCCTGGGCGTGATCTTCCCGTCCCTGACAGTGACCATGCTGGCAGCCATGTTTCTCCGGAAATTCAAGGAAAGCAGGCTGATGGAAGAAGCGCTGTTCGGCATCCGGCCGGTGTGCATCGGCATGATCTTCGCCGTCATCATCCAGCAGAGCATGGTCAATTACGCCGGGCCCCTGCTGGGCTTCGTTTCCTGGCAGGCGGTGGTCATCGGCCTGGCGGCGCTGGTGATGCTGCTCCGCTTCAAATGGTCGGTGCCCAAGACCATCCTGCTGGCCGCGGGGCTGGGGCTGGCGCTGGGCAGCATCTGAATAATATGTTTCAACAGGATCTCTTCCGAAAAAGAGAACCACAGAAAGGAGCCAAGCATATGGAGATCAAAAAGCCTGCGGTGGCAGGCACGCTGGAATCCAGCGACTGCATGGTGACCGTGGAGCCCGGACAGGGCCAGGTGGACCTGGACCTGGACAGCGCCGTAATCCGGCAGTACGGGAAACAGATCCGGAAGGTCATCCGCGAAACGCTGGACCGGCTGGACGTGTCCAACGCCAAGGTGACGGTGGTGGACAAGGGCGCGCTGGACTGCACCATCAAGGCGCGGGTGGAGTGCGCGGTGTACCGCAGCAATGATATCAAGGACAACCTGCCCTGGGGAGGTGTCATCAAATGAATCCGAACATGAAACGCCTGCGCAGGAGCATGATGTTCCTCAACTGCCAGAAGCCCGGCCTGATCAAGGACCCTTACGTCTACGCTCCTGACTCCATCATGCTGGACCTGGAAGACGCCGTGGCGGAAAAGGAAAAGGACGCCGCCCGGTATTCCCTGTACCACGCGCTACAGGAAATCGACTACCGGGGCGTAGAGCGCGTGGTGCGCATCAACGGCCTGGATACCGACCTGTGGATCGAGGATATCCGCTGCTCCGTGGCGGGCGGCTGCGACTCCATCCGCATCCCCAAGACGGAGACCGCAGCGGACGTCAAGAAGGTGGAAGCGGCGGTCGCCGCCGCCGAAAAGGAATTCGGCGTGGAGGAAGGCCGCACTCTCATCATGGCCGCCCTGGAATCCGCCCGCGGCGTCATGAACGCCTTTGAGATCTGCCAGTCCAGCCCCCGGCTGTTCGGCATCGCCCTGTCCGGCGGCGACTACACCAAGGACCTGCAGACCACCATTTCCGGCACGGGCGTGGAGCTGATGGGCGCCCGCCAGCACATGATCATCGCGGCCCGCGCCGCCGGCGTGCAGTGCTTCGACACCGTGTATACGAACCTCAACGACATGGAAGGGTTCCGCAAAGACGTGGAAACCATCCACACCATGGGCTTTGACGGGAAATCCATCATCAACCCCCGCCAGATCCCCATCGTGCACGAGATCTATACGCCCAAGCCCAAGGACATCATCTTCGCCGAAAAGGTGGTGCACGAGATCGACACCAAGAAGGCCCAGGGCATCGGCGTGTTCACGGTGGACGGCAAAATGATCGATATCGCTTTCTACGACGGCGCCAAGCGCACACTGGCCCTGGCCAAGGCAAGCGGCGTATACAAGGGGGATCTGTAAGATGAGAAACGCAGTCGGTCGGGAAATTCCCGATGAAATCCTCAAGGCGACAGGCAAAGAGCCTTTCCAGGGCAACAACTATAAAAACGGCGTTCCGTTCCGCCGCCAGGGGCCGATCATCCGCCCCGTGATGGACAACCAGCACAGCAAGCTGGTCAAGGACATCCACGAGGCGCTGGTCAAGTGCCGGGCGCACAGCGGCATGACCATCTCCTTCCACCATCATTTCCGCGAGGGCGACCTGATCGTCAACATGGTGATGGAAGAGATCCACAAGATGGGCCTGAAAAACATCACCCTGGCCGCCACTTCCCTGGGCAAGGCGCACGACCCCCTGGTGCCCATGATCGAGGACGGCACCATCACCCGCATCGAGGCCTCCGGCGTCCGCGGGAAGATCGGCCAGGCCATCTCCGACGGCAAGCTCAAGGGGCTCGCCATCATGCGCAGCCACGGCGGCCGCGTCCGCTCCCTGGTGACCGGCGAAACCAAGGTGGACATCGCCTTCATCGGCGCGCCCACCTCGGACGACTACGGCAACCTGCGCGGCATCGGCGGCAAAACCAACTGCGGCGTGCTGAGCTATTCCCACGTGGACGGCGACTGCGCCGAGTACGTGGTCGCGATCACGGACTGCCTGGTGCCCTTCCCCAACTTCCCCGCCCACATCTCCATGACCAAGGTGGACTATGTGTGCGTGGTGGACGCCATCGGCATTCCCGAAAAGATCGCCACCGGCGCGGCCAAGCCCACCACCGACCAGCGCAAGCTGATGATGGCGGAATACTGCACCCAGGTCGTGGTCAACACCCCCTACTTCAAGGACGGCTTCTCCTACCAGACCGGCGTAGGCGGCGCGTCCATCGCCTCCACCATTTCCCTGACCAAGATCATGGAAGAGCGCGGCATTAAGATGGGCTTCGGCGTGGGCGGCCTGACCAAACCCATGTGCGACCTGCTGGACCGCGGCATGGTGCGCGTGCTGATGGACACCCAGGCGTTTGACCTGGACGCCGTCAGCAACGTGATCAACCCGGCCCATCACCGCATCACCGCCGGCGCGTACGCCAACCCCTTCAACAAGGGCGCCTTCGTCAACAAGCTGGACTACGTGATCCTGGCCTCCCTGGAGGTGGACGTCCATTTCAACTGCAACGTGGTGGTGGGCTCCGACGGCGTCATCACCGGCGCGCAGGGCGGCCATCCCGACACGGCCCAGGGCGCGAAATGCACCATCGTCATCTGCCCGCTACTGCAGGGCCGCATCCCGGCCATCTGCTCCGAAGTGACGACGGTCACCACCCCCGGCGAATCCGTGGACATCGTGGTGACGGACTACGGCGTGGCCGTGAACCCCAACCGGCACGACCTGCTGGAATGCCTGCGGAAGGCGGACTGCGTCCCCCTCAAGACCATCGAGGAGCTGCGGGACATCGCGTACTCCATCGTAGGCGAACCGGAGCCCGTGCAGTTTGAGGACCGCATCGTAGGCATCATCGAAGCCCGGGACGGCACCATCATGGACGTGGTGCGCCAGGTCAAGAAATACGACTGATCCTGTTTGATTTATTATCCATTGGGCGGACCAACAAGGGGGCTGCTGCATACCGTTTTGCAGCAGCCCCTTCTCCGGAGGGGACAGCATGCCGCAGACGGTCGATTTGCAACAGGTTCTGGAAGCTCGGGAACGGCGCGCGTTCCGCCAGCAGGCGCTGCTGGCCGAATGCAAGACGCCGCTCGTTTCCTTCTCCATGAACATCGCAGGGCCGGTGAAAAACACCCCGCTGATCCGCCGGGGGTTCCGTCTGGGCCGGCGGACGCTGCTTGAACAGATGCAGCTGGCGGGCCTCTCCGCGGTACGGGAAGAAGAAACGGACGCGGCCACCGGCTGCGAAACCCTTTTGGCCGTGCGGGGAAAAGCGGAGGACATCAAGAAGATCGCCTGCGCGATCGAGGAAAACGCGCCGCTGGGCCGGCTGTACGACATGGACGTGATCGGGACGGACGGCGTCAAGCTGGAGCGGACGGAGCCGCGCAAATGCCTGATCTGCGGCCGGCCCGCCCGGGAATGCGCCCGGAGCCGCGCCCACACCGTGGAAGAGCTGCAGGAAACCACCCGCGCGCTGCTGGAAACGGCCCTCCTGGAAGAGGACGCCCGGACCGCCGCCCGCCTGGCTGAAAAGGCGCTGCTGTACGAGGTATGCGTCACCCCGAAGCCGGGCCTGGTGGACCGGGCCAACAACGGCAGCCACCGGGATATGGACATATACACCTTCATGTCCAGCGCCGCCGCCCTGTTTCCCTATTTCGCCGGCTGCGTCCGTCTGGGCAGAAAGACCGCCGACCGGCCCGCGCCGGAGACCTTCGCCGCCCTGCGCTGGCAGGGGCTGCAGGCCGAATGCGACATGCGCCGGGCCACCGGCGGCGTCAACACCCACAAAGGCGCGATCTACTCCATGGGGCTTCTGTGCGGGGCGCTGGGGCGGCTCTGCAGGGAACGCTGGGCCGACCCGGCGGCCGTCCTGTCCGAAATCGCCGCGATGGTCCGGGGCGCCGTATCCAGGGAGCTGGACGGGGTCACCTCCGAAAACGCGAAGACCGCCGGGCAGCGTCTGTACGCCCTGTACGGGGTCACGGGCGTCCGGGGGGAGGCGGAGAAAGGGTTCCCGTCGGTGCTCGAATTCGGCCTGCCCGTGCTGGAAGCAGGCCTGGCCCGGGGGAAAACCGCCGACGAAGCCGGGGCGGCCGCGCTGCTGACCCTGCTGCTCCACACCTCGGACACCAACATGCTGGCCCGGGGCGGCACGGCCGGGCTCAAGGAGGCGGAAGCGCAGGTCAGCGCCGTCCTTTCAGCCTGCGAATATCCTCCCGCGGAGGCCGTTGAGCGGCTGGACCAGGCGTTCATCTCCCGCCGCCTTTCCCCCGGGGGAAGCGCGGACCTTCTGTCCCTGTGCTGGATGCTGCATTTTCTCAAGGAGGAACCGGCATGAGCGAACCCTATATCGAGCAGGTGGACCCCCGCGACGCGCGCGGCACGGCGATGGTGGACGAGCTCCTTGAACGGGAGGGCATCCGGCGGGACAGGAACCTGGACTATACCTGCGCCATGTACGACGAAAACGGCCGGGCCATCGCCACGGGGAGCTGCTTTGGCAGCACCCTGCGGTGCTTTGCCGTCAGCGGCGCGCACCAGGGCGAAGGGCTGCTGAACCGGGTGGTCACGCACCTGATCGAATGGCAGGCGGCCCGGGGGCAGTTTCACCTGTTCCTCTACACAAAGGCCGATACCGCCCGCTTTTTCGCCGATCTGGGCTTTCACGAAATCGCCCGCGTCACGGGCAAGCTGGTCTTCATGGAGAACCGACGCGGCGGCTTTCCGGGCTACTTAAAGGCGCTTGAAAAGGACCGGCGGGACGGCGTTTCCGCCGCCGCCGTCATGAATGCCAACCCCTTTACCCTGGGCCATCAGTACCTGGCGGAGCAGGCGGCGGCCTCCTGCGATACGCTGCACCTGTTCGTGGTATCCGAAGACCTGAGCTTTTTTCCGTTTTCCGCGCGCAGGAAGCTGGTAGCGCTGGGCACCGCGCATCTGCCCAACGTCGTGCTCCACGACTGCGGGCCCTACATCATTTCCTCCGCCACCTTCCCCAGCTATTTTCTGCTGGACGAAACGGACGCCATGGCGGGACAGGCGCGGCTGGACGTGGAAGTATTCAAGCGCATCGCTTCCGCGCTGAACGTCACCGCCCGCTGGGCGGGGGAAGAGCCGACGAGCCAGGTGACCGGCCTGTACAACCGGATCATGGCGGAGGAACTGCCCCGGGCGGGCATCCGGTTCGTGGAGCTCCCCCGCGCACGGGCGCAGGGAGCGGCCATCAGCGCCAGCACCGTCCGGGAGTGCCTCAGGAACGGCGATTTCAAGGCGCTTGAAAAAATGGTTCCCCCCTCCACGCTTTCGTACCTGACCAGCGAGGAAGCGGCGCCGGTGATTGAAAAGCTGCGCCGCGCCGATAGCGTGGCGCACGGATGAAACGGGCGGGAGACTTTGTATATCAAGGGGCCGCTGCAGCGTTTACTGCAGCGGCCTCTTCCCTTATACTATAAACCAGTTGTTTGGTGGAAGTGTCCCGGAACCTTACAGGTCCCGGGGGGTGAACCTCATCCGGCCCGCTGCGCGGGCCACCACCGGGGCCTGCCGGCCCGTTGTTCGGTGATCATGTACGGGGCCTTCCAGGCCCCGGGGGAGAACCTCATCCGGCCCGCTTACGCGGTCCACCTTCCCCATCGGGGAAGGCTTTTGGCTACCGGCCCGTTCTTCGCTGAAATTGAGCCACCGGCTCAATTTCCGAGCGCTCAGATCCCCACTGGTCTGTTTTCCAGGCTTTGCGGACCCCAAGAGGAGAAGGCTTTTTGGGGCCTGCCGGTCCCGGAAGACGCAGAGACGGCGCAGAAGGCACCTGCAGATACGCATGGAACAGGTGTAAATCAGGATGAATTACTGCACGGGGAAATCAAAATACGTCCCGGGATAGGGTTCGTTTTTCAGCGTGTAGTGCCACCATTCGGCCTGGTAGGGCTTGAAGCCGGCCTTTTCCATGATGGACCTCAGGAGCTTGCGGTTGGCCTGTTCCTCCCGGGTCAGGCCTTTGGCGCCGTGGGCGGCGCGGGGGCCGAACCAGTCAAAATCGGTGCCCATGGGGATGGGCGTGCCGTCCTCGTCCGCCAGCGTCAGGTCGACGGTGCTGCCGCGGGAGTGGCCGGAACGGACGGCGACGTAGCCCTTCTTCAGGATGTCCGGCTTGCTGGGGATTTCCGGATAGTAGTACGCCTGCATCTTGACGTCGTCCGGGTCGTGCGCCCAGCGGACAAAATGGTCCACGGCCGTCTGCGGGCGGTAGGCGTCGAAGATCAGCAGCCGGTACCCTTTTTCCCGGGCCAGGCGGGCGGCGGTGACCAGGGCCTGCGCGGCCTGCTCCGTCAGGATGGCGCGGGGCGCCAGATACCCGTCCACCACGGCGCCGACGAAATTATTTTCCCCGGCGTAGCGCATCTGCTCGATGCAGTCGGGGATCAGGTCGCTGACATGCACGAAGCCTTCGGGGAGGGCGGGCGCTTCCCCGGCCGCCGCCGCGGGAAACAGAAATGACAGGATGTTCATGGGAGCAGCTTCCTTTGCCTGATAATCGGTCCGGTTCACGGAGACCCGCTGGCGGTACAGATGGCCCCACAGATAATAGGTAATCGTAACGTCCCGCACGGCGGGGGTCGTCCGGCCGGTCAGGAGGGTGATCATCACGTCCCTGCGGCCGCCGGGGGGGATGATCACCTCTTTGGCGGGAAGATAGGCGCAGACGTCCTCCGCAAAGGGCGTCAGCTGCAGCTCCGTCATTTCGGCGGGGAGCAGGCCCCGGTTTTCCAGCTGCAGGGTGAAAAACTGGAAGGCGCAGGCATCCGCGTCTTTCAGCGCTTCCCCGTGGTAAATCACGCCCCGCAGGCTCTTTCCGCGCACGGCCCGGCTGACGGCTTCATAATTGCTCATCAGGTCCTTCGCGGGCACCGTCCGGACGCTCCGGACGGCGACCGCCAGTTCCAGATGCGTCCACTGCCAGAGGATCAGCGCGGCCAGGACAGCGGAAACGGCGAACAGTAAAACAGTCAGTTTTTTCATGTGCCAAAGCGGAGGCCGCCGGGAACCGCCGGGGCGGCCGTCGGCGCGGGGGTGGAGGCAGGCAGCGGTTCAGCCGTCTGCCCGGGGGCCGTCCCGGTTCCGGGGCCGGTCACCGTCACGGGGTTGCCCGCCGGCTGGTCTGTCCCGCCGGAGGCCTGTTTGAGGATTTTATTCATCTGCTCCAGCATCTGGGTATCCTTCAGGCGGAACTTGAATTCCACCCGGCGGGAAGATACCTGATCCTCCGCGCCGTTCTCGTCGTATATCAGATCGGACTCGCTGCGGCCGGTGGCGGTCAGGATCTCTTCCAGCTTGGCCCGCATGCCGTCGGTCAGCCCGGGCATGCGGAAGCAGTATTCGGCTACCGCCAGCGCGCGGTTCTGGGACAGGCGCAGGTTGTCCAGGTAGGTACCGGAAGAGTCGGTGTGACCTTCGATGATAATCTCGGCGACGTATTCCCGGTATTCCTCCTGCATCAGGACGCTCAGGTACACCGGCAGGAAACGGTTCAGCGTGTCCAGACCGGACTGCTTGATTTCCGAACGGTTGGTATCAAAGAAGACGTAGCTTTCCAGCTTGATGTCGCCGGTATTCGGGTCGATGGTGGCGGGGATGTGGTTGGCGCTGAGCGCCGCGGTCAGGTCGCTGATGATCCGGGGGCGGATGCCCACCAGGGTCTCGATCTTTTCTTCCTGCTCGTTGAGCAGGGCCTGCAGGGAGAGGACGTCCGCCTCACGGTCGGCCAGCTCCTTCTGCTGGGCGGTCAGGATGATCAGGGCCTTTTCCAGCTCGCCCTGCTTTTCCTGAAGGTCGCTCTGCGCCGCTTCCAGCTCATTCTGCTGGATGATGATCAGCTCCTGCTGGCTCTGCAGCCGGATGCGGAAGGCCTCGTTGGCGGACTTCTGTTCATCCAGCTCCGTCTGGGCGAGGATCAGCTGGGCCTGCCGCAGGTTCAGCTCCTCCGTTTTCTGCTTGAGGATGGTGTTGTACTGGTATACGCTGTAGACGATGGCCAGCACGAAGACCATCAGGATAGAGGCCATCATGTCCGAATAGGAGATCCAGTGGGCGCCGCTGTCCGTTCCGCGCGGGCGGCGGGCACTGTACGCGGCGGAATCACGCATCGCCGGCGCCTTCCGGGGTGAGGACCGCCTCGATGCGGGCGGCGGTCTGGCTCAGGTCGCTCAGCGCGGTGATGACGCGGGCGTCGGCGGCGGAAGCGCCGGCGTTTTTGAGTTCATCCGTCTGGTTTTCCAGCGCCTGGGTCAGGGCCCTCATATCGGTCTCCAGGCTGCTCAGGGCCTCCGTCACGCTGACAGAAACGCTTTCCACCAGCTTGGCGTAGGAGGTGCGCAGCAGTTCGCCGGATTCCCGCATCTGGCGGGCGATGCCGGCGTTCTCCCGGTCCTGCTCCTCGGCCCGGTCCACGATGGTTTTGAGGCTCTGCTTGGAGCGGATGGCGTAATCCTGCAGGGCGTCCCGGAGGTCTGCCTGCTGGGCCTGCACCTGCTGCAGGTTCTCGCTCTGCATGCGGGCGGAGCGGCCCATCTGGTTGAGCACTTCCCCGGCGGTGCGGGTGAAGGCGTCGGTCTGGGCGGCGCTGTCGTTCAGCCGCTGGACATAGGCGTCAAAGCGGGCGGTGATTTCCGCCGTCATCTGCTGCACCTGGGCCAGGTTCGCGATCACCTGGTCGGCGGTGGCCATGGACCGGTCCACCGCGCCGAAGCTGGCCTTCTGGGACCGGTTGATCTCCGCCAGGGTCTGCCCCAGCTGCATGAACTGGCCGCTCAGCTGCTGGTTCATCGAGGCGACGAAATGCTGGGTGATCACGTTCAGCCCCTCCAGCTGGGACTGGGTCTGCCCGGCGATGAAGCTGTTCATCTGCTGGGCCAGGGGGACAAAACTCTTTTCGATGGCGCCGGAAACCCGGTCGGCCATGGTATCGGACATATCGTTGACCGCGCGGCGCAGGAACAGCGCCTGGTCCTCCCGCTGGCAGATGGCCCGCGTATCGGAGGAAAGGGGCGTCTGCATCGCGTATTCGGAGAAGGCGGTGTAAAAATCCCCCAGGGCGTTGACCGCCCGGCCCATGGTGACGCGGTTGAGCATCTGGAACAGGAGCGAGCAGGAAACGCCGGCGATGGAGGTGGTAAAGGCGAAGGACATGCCGCCGATCAGGGTGGGGATCTCCTCCATCATCCGGTCGGCCTGGTCGATGTGCAGGCCGCCCAGGCCCCGCATCAGGCCCAGGAAGGTGCCCAGAATGCCCAGCGAGGTCAGGATGCCGGGGATCATCTCGCTCAGCGGCACGTTGCCCTGGGCGTAGATGGCGGTATCGTCGTTGATGTATTCCTTGACGTCGCAGGTCATGCCGCGGGCGTCCAGCTGCGTCCAGTTCTGCAGGAACCGGCGCCAGGCGTCGCTCATCTTCCTGCCCATGAACAGCTCGCTTTCCCACACGGTATGGCCGGAGGGCTGCACGGGGGCCTTTTCCAGCACCCGGGCCGCGCGGCGCAGGCAGCTGACGGAATGCCGCACCGGCACGATGCACCGGATGATGCCGATGACCGTGACGAGCCCGATGGCCAGGTAGATGAGGATATCCACCACGCTCCCGGACAGGGTCGCAAGAATCTGATTGACGGTTTCCATCCTGGTAAACGGCGCGTCTTCCCGGTCCGCCGGAAAGGCGGCGCGCCCTCCTGTTTTGATTGGCGGTGCGGCCGCCCGCGCTTGGCCGGCAGCTGCCCGTCTATATTGTAAACGATATGAGAAGAAATTGCAATAGAATTGAAACAATCCGGGATGTAAATTGTAACAAATAGACCGGGAGAAAACCCGGCATTCCGGCGGCGGGAACAGACAGACGGGGGGCGCTGCAAGGGCACCCGACATCAATTCGTCCGGCGGGTGTTGGGTGACAGCGGGGGTTGGGCGGATGGATTGTTCGGGGAATGAAATATAGCAGGGCGGCGTCGTAGCGGCGGCACCTGGGCCGCCATGGAGCGGGGACATATATTGTTGGAGAAGGAGATAACCCGGGGATACGGGTATGGCAGTCCGTCTTATGGCATGATCCGTCCTCAGTGGCGGCCCGGGTGCCGCCGCTACAAGGAAAACCGGGTTGCTTACGTCCGGCCTCATTGGCTGACAGCGGGGGTGGGCGGATGGATCATCGGGCAGCGAAGGCCAGAGGGGACCGCCGCCGCGAGGGAAACCGTTTTGAATTCGTCCGGCTGTGATCTTATCTTGTAAGCAGACGAAAAATAAACATCCTGTGATATCAGGAGGATTGTTTTCACGGCCCCGGTATGATATACTGGACGGGACAAAATCAGTCCGGCCCGGAACATCGCCGGACTGCCGGACGCGGAAAGGAGAACACCTATGGACAACGGCGGCTTTTCCCCGCAGGAACTTTCGAAACCCCGCCCTGAGAATTATGAGCTGAAATGGCACAATTTCCTGATCTATTTCGCGCTGTGGGCCGGCGGCGTCATGAATGTGATCAACGGCATTCAGGCCATCACCGGCAGCCATTACAACGGCCTGGCCGCCCAGGTATACGACAGGTTTCCCGGCATACACGGGACGGATCTTGTCTTTGGGCTGTGTCTGCTGGCGACCGCGGGCTTTGCGGTTTACACCCGCTACCAGCTGGCCGGGTTCAGAATGGGCGCCCCGACGAAGCTGCTGATCCTCTATGGCGTAAACACGGTTCTCCCGCTGGTTTATTTATTTGTGGTTTCCGGCGTCTCGGGCGCTCCGATCCGTGAACTGACAGACTTCAGCACCTTCAGTTCCCTGGCCGTCAGCGTGGGCATGATATTCGCCAACAAAACCTATTATGACAAGCGGAGCGAATTATTCATATATTAATCTGAGCGCTTCCGTCAGCGTTTCCTGACCGCCGGCCCGGCCGGCGGTTTTTCTTTCGGGAAGCACGTGGAACGGTACGAACCGGCTCAAATGGCGGGGCCGCCGCGTCCAATCCGACGCGGCGGCCCCGTTTTTTATGGATGAAAATACGCAAGATTCATTTCACGGTCAGAAGTCTCCGCCCCGGGGCAAAAGCGCCCCCGATGGCAGGATGCCTTTTACAGGCAGGCGGCGAAGGCGGCTTTGGCGCCCTTTTCGCGGATCAGCCGCAGCCCGCTGACCACCGCGGGTTCGAGGCCTTCGACCTGCGTCAGGTCCCGGTCCCACATCTGCTCGTTGGTCAGCACGGCGTGCACCAGTTCTTCCGGCGTGTCGTTCCGGTGGGCCCAGAAGAATTCCAGCGCCCAGCGGTCGTCGCTGATCAGGTAGGTGTTGCCCTTGGGGCGTTTGCAGACCAGGCCCTTGTCGTTAAGCTCCTGGATGTCGCTGCTGTAGAAGGCGATGTAGGCGGCCAGGCTCATGGTCAGGCAGGCAGGCAGCTTGCCCTTTTCGGCGAAATATTCCAGGAAGGAGGGCATGTTGCGGGCCTTCCACTTGGAGGTGGAGTTCAGGGAGATGCTCATCAGCTCGTGGTTGACGAAGGGGTTGTTGAACCGGTCCTGCACGGCGGCGGCGAAATTCCGGAGATCCTCCTTGTCCAGCGGCAGGACGGGCACGATCTCGTCGTAGAGCATCTTGTTCATGAAGCCGCGGATCACGTCGTCGTTCATGCAGTCGCGCACGATGTCAAAGCCCGCCAGATAGGCGCCCAGCACGAAGCCGGTGTGCGCGCCGTTGAGGATGCGGACCTTGCGCTTCTTGTA